>NZ_JAKEVN010000170.1:0-5635 GCF_022398505.1 Pseudoalteromonas sp. Isolate3
ATATTAAAGAGTCTTCATGTTAAAAAAAATAATATTAAATGCAGTCGCTTTGTTGCTTTTAAGCTTTATTTCTTATCAAACTAGTTCACAAATAAATCAAGTTTCAAACTCACTAAACAAAAGTTTAAGCGCGCCAGAAGAGTTATTGACCACATGGGAGCTAGATGAAGCAGCTTCAATTGAATATGCAAAAAAGTCAGCTAATTGGAATGAACATATCGCTGATTTAATGCCGAAGCTAATCGCAACAAATAAACAAATAAAATACCGCTTTAATCAGGATGAAATGGTAACTATTCATGCTAAAAAAGAGCACGAGATTGCAATTAGCTTGATTAAGCAAACTCCCAAGTCATTACAGTTCAAATTTGAACTCGATGATAAGCCAAAGCACTTGCAAGTTATAAAAGCTGCAGGTGGACGAATCAATATACAAGCAGACGGCTTGCTTGGTTATCAGTTCTTGTTGTGGAAAAAAGGTCGAGAGCGCCTAACCGGTGTGTAAAAACTTTTTGTTAAGAATTTTGCAGTTAACAATTGCAAATCCAAACCAATTACCCTGGATAGTTAATTGAGTTTGATCTTAAAAGGTGGCCATAGGATTGGTCACCTTTTTTCTTTTTATAGGCTCATAGTTAGTTTGCTGAGTTTTCATCAATCATGATCTAGATCAATAAAATTACTGGGCAGATTATTATACTGCCGCGCTTCATTCTTGTATTAATTCATGCAACCGACTTGTACTCGGTTCGATGTGTGGAGCTTTCATGTCGTCACCTATTTTGACCCCTCGTCCTTTTACGCCTGAGTTGTTATCACCTGCGGGTAGTTTAAAGAATATGCGTTATGCCTTTGCTTATGGTGCAGATGCTGTTTACGCTGGCCAACCTCGTTATAGCCTTCGTGTTCGTAACAATGAGTTTGACCTAGATAACCTGCAGATTGGTATCAACGAAGCGCACGCGCAAAATAAAAAATTGTATGTGGTGTCGAATATTGCTCCTCACAATGCCAAAGTAAAATCGTACTTACGAGATATTGAGCCAGTCATTGCTATGCAGCCTGATGCGCTGATCATGTCTGACCCTGGGCTAATCATGCTAGTTCGTGAAAAGTGGCCAGATATGCCGATTCACTTATCGGTGCAGGCCAATGCGGTTAACTATGCCACGGTGAACTTTTGGGCTCAGCAAGGTATCGAGCGAGTTATTTTATCGCGTGAGTTATCGCTAGAGGAAATCGCTGAAATTCGCGAATTATGCCCAAATACAGAGCTTGAAGTATTTGTTCACGGTGCACTTTGCATGGCGTATTCAGGTCGTTGTTTGCTATCAGGTTATATCAATAAGCGTGATCCAAACCAAGGTACTTGCACTAACGCATGTCGCTGGAATTACGATGTGAAACCAGGCACCGAGAATGAAACTGGCGAAATGGTGCATAAAATCGACCCTAAAGCGGTGATCCCAACTCTCGGTGATGGTGCACCAAGTAACGAAGTGTTCATGCTTGAAGAGCAGGGCCGCCCTGGTGAGTACATGCCTGCTTTTGAAGACGAGCATGGCACTTACATCATGAACTCAAAAGATTTACGTGCAGTTCAATATGTTGATCAGCTTACTAAAATGGGCGTGCATAGTTTAAAAATTGAAGGCCGTACCAAGTCTTTCTATTATGTTGCTCGTACTGCACAAGTGTATCGTAAAGCTATTGATGATGCTGTTGCAGGCCGTCCATTTGATGCCAACTTATTTAAAACCCTAGAAAACTTAGCTCACCGCGGTTATACCGAAGGGTTTTTAAAGCGCCATGCGCATCAAGACTATCAAAATTATGAGTATGGTCATTCTGTATCAGATAAGCAGCAGTTTGTTGGTGAAGTATTAGGGCGCACTAGTAATGGCTTGGTTGAAATTGATGTGAAAAATAAATTTTGTACCGGTCATTCACTTGAGCTTATGACACCTAAAGGCAACATCAACTTCAAGCTAGATTTTATGGAAAATAAAAAAGGTGAAGCCATTAGTGATGCGAAAGGCTCAGGACATATTGTGAAAATTCCTTTGCCAGAAGACCTCGATTTAGAGCATGCTATTTTGATGCGTAACCTAGATGCAGATCAAGACACCCGTAATCCATTCAATAAAGCTTAACTGAAAGATGCGCTAAGTCACTCTTAGCGCTTTTACTTCATCTTTTTTTAGTAATTCTCTGTCGTTACTGGTTATTTTTACTATCCTTTTTTCTAGGGTATTAATAAAACATAATCAAAAACTATAGTGAAATACGTCGTTCATCCATCACATCAAAGAGAGCTTTTACATACAGTACCTTTTATTGCGGTAGGTGTATTGCTGCTCGCCATTGTCTTGCTATTGGAGCAATTAGGTCTTATTGCTGCTATTCCTTTTTATATAGCGATGCATACCTGTGTCGAATTGTTCTCAGTTGTGATCTCGTTTTTAATTTTTGCTATTGGCTGGAATACTTGGCATTTCACTAATAACTACAAACTGTTACTGCTTTCTTGCACCATGCTTTGCGTAGCTATTTTCGACTCATTGCACTTTTTAGCATTTGACAGCATGCATGAAGGCGATGCTGATATGAATCTAGTTATTAGCCTTTGGTTAGTTGCACGGCTCTTTAATGGAGCTGCATTTTTAATTATTGCAGCAGGTATTTGGGTCAAATATAAGCCGTTAAATGCGCGTGCTTTACTTACCTCTTTGCTGCTATTTAGTTTATTCATTGCGAGCTCACTTTTTTATTTTCCAGAGCTACTGCCAGAAATATATATTGAAGGAGTGGGTGGTAGCCATATTAAGTTTTTAATTGATTTGCTTGTTTTTGCGCTTTATGGTGCAGCCGCTGTAATGTTTGCAATACAGCTTCGCGAGCCTAGGAAAAACTTAAATATTGCTGGTAAAACAATCGTTTGTTTATTAGCTATTTTAAGTGAGGTCTGTTTTTTGGTTTTAAATGATGCGTCGCACACTACCAACACCTTTAATTTTTTTGGCCATGTTTATAAAGGGCTAACTTATTTTTTATTGTATAAGGTCCTCTTTGTTGAGACTGTAACAAAGCCTTATACAGCTCTAGATAACTTTTCTAAACAGTTAAAAGCAACACTCACGGCACTGCCTGATTCTGTTTTTGAACTTGAAAGAGACGGTACGTTCCGTGAAGTCTTCAGCGATAACTCAGATGGTCATATATTTACTAAAGGTATGGTCGGTCAAAATATTAGCAGTATGTTTGAGCAATCAGATGCAGATGACTTTATGCGTATGCTTATGGAGACTAAAAAGTCCGGTGTGTGTTTGGTAAATACCTTACCGATCACCATAAATGGCAGATGTATTCATTTTGAGTTTTCGATAACTTTGTTCGATCATGAAATTGATGGGCCAACATATCTGATTAATGCTCGCGATGTATCAGATAAAGTAGGCCGTATGGCAGCACTTGCACAGCAAAGTAAATTCAATCGAGGATTGTTACGGCTTACCGAAATTTCGTTTCAAGACGATCAAGATATTTTATTGAATTTTGCGGTAAATCAATCGCTTGAAATCACTAATTGCGATGGAGCAGCTTTGTTTCTTTGTAACGAACAAAAGCAACATTCCTATCGAGCAGAGCCAGGCACTATCTTTGATGTATGCACTGAGAAATTACAAGCTAAAATAGCGGCAGGTGAAGCTGTTATTGTTAACTATAAACATGCTAAAGAGTATGGCTTACCAAGCGACTCAAGCTCATTATTGGTGGTGCCGGTGATGCGCCATAGTCAATGCCATATGGCGATAATTCTTCAGCACCAAACGAAGGTTTTTAGCGAGCATGATAGGCGAATGCTGACTGTATGGGCCGAGTCTGTATGGCAGTGGTTTCATAAAATTAATCTAAATAAACGCATGCATATATTGTCTCAAGCGGTTGAGCAAAATCCACACCCAATTATGTTTACAGATACAGATGCAAAAATTGAGTACATGAACCGCGCTTACTTAGAGATGTGCCAGTACGACTATGATGAACTAATAGGCCAAAGGCCCGATAAAATCAGTGCAGGGCAAACTGATTCCAGTGTTTACGAAAATATGTGGGAGCATTTAAAAAAACGAAAAGCGTGGGTTGGTGCATTGGTTAATAAGACTAAGCATGGCAAAGTGATTGTTGAGCAAACCACCATTTACCCATTGATGGATAAGCAAGGTTCGGTAACAAACTACATTTCATTTCAGCATGATGTAACGAAAGAAGTCGAAAGTGAAACGCTTATACATCAATTGTCTTATTATGATCAGCTAACAGGGCTTGCAAACCAAAACAAGCTGCAGATTGAATTTGAACAAACAATTAAACTTCAAGAAGATGTAAAAGCAGCTTTTATTTTAGTTGGTTTAGATAATTTTAAAATTCTAAATAAAGCACTAGGAATGGCTAACTGTAACCTTGTGCTGCAGAACTTGAGTGCACGAATTTGTAATTTTATGGGTGAGCATATTATAGTTGCTCGCTTGCAAGGAGACCGCTTTGCATTTATCACACCTTATACTTCAACAGGTGCAATAAATAAGAGCTGTCACCACTTATTAAAGGTGATCAGTGAACCTCTTACGATTAATGATGATTTAATCGTTGTTACAGCTTCTGTTGGTGTTGCCTTGTATCCAATTGATGGGCAAAATTTTGAGCCTCTATTACAGATGGCTGAGTCAGCGATGTTTGAGGTTAAGCGACTAGGTCGTAATAATGCCTTATTTTACGCCGAAGAAATGAATAAATCTGGGCTCAGACAATTACAAATCATTAATGCACTTAATTTCGCTCTTGAAAATAATGAGTTTTATTTGGTATTTCAACCGCAAATTGATATTGCATCTGGCCATGCGGTGGCTGTTGAAGTATTACTACGCTGGCACTCAGCAACACTAGGTAATGTATCTCCTGCTGAGTTTATACCCATTGCTGAAAGCAGTGGCCGCATTAGTGAAATTGATGACTGGGTATTCGAACATACCGTTAAAACAATTCGTCAATGGCGAGATGACAGCATGCCGCGTCTCACTTTTGCAATAAACTTGTCTGCAACTAAGTTTGTTAATAAACACTTACTCGGTGATTTAATATCGGTATTACAAACTTACTCCATTGAGCCTGAATGTATTGAACTTGAGTTAACTGAAACAATAGCAGTAGGGAACCCCAAATTTGCATTAAACACTATAACAAAATTGCGTGAGGCAGGTTTTAAAATGTCGATTGATGATTTTGGTACGGGCTATTCGTCGATGAATTATTTAAAAGATTTTTCCCTTGATAAGCTAAAAATCGACAAATCGTTTATTGATGATTTAGAAACCCCCAGCGATGCAGACACTGCAATCGTTAAAGCTATGATTGATTTAGCCAGCGCATTAAGTATGGAGTCAATTGCAGAAGGAGTCGAGACAGAGCAACAGCTGAAAATACTTAAACAGCTTGAGTGTTCACAAGTACAAGGTTATTACTTCAGTAAACCGTTGCCATTAGAAATGCTTTACACGTTTTTTGAGAATATTAAAAATTAAGTGTGCGGAAAAGTAGTAAGAATACTTTGTTCCTATTGTAGGTTGTCTAATAT
>NZ_JAKEVN010000171.1:0-5568 GCF_022398505.1 Pseudoalteromonas sp. Isolate3
GCTTAGTAGTGAACTTATCTTAGCTTAGAATAACTTTAAAATTAACTGTTAAATAGTAACAGAGTGTTTAAAACCACAATTTGCTACAGATTAATTAATAGCGAAAAGTTGATTATTCTAAGTTATTGCCGCAGAATCTATTTCTAATAGAGGTTCGACCAGTTAACGGGGCACACAATGTTAGAACAAAAATTACAATTACCGCATACCGAACTTCGTAATCGTTTGGTTATGGGCTCAATGCACACTGGCTTAGAAGAAGGCTGGCATAACCGTAAACGCTTACGTGCATTTTACGAAGCACGTGCCAAAGGTGGCACGGGTTTGATAATTACAGGGGGCTATAGCCCTAATTTACGCGGTAAGCTCTCACCATTCGCATCAACATTTAATTCATTTTATGATGTGATTAAACACAAAGCTTATACAGAAGCCGTACATCAACATGGCGGTAAAATTTGCTTACAATTATTGCATGCAGGTCGCTACGCATATCATCCATTTAATCAAGCGCCAAGTGCAATTCAAGCTCCTATTAATCCTTATAAACCTAAAGAGATGTCGTTAGGGTCAATTAAAAAGACCATAAAAGACTTTGCACATTCAGCAAAACTAGCTGAAAAAGCAGGCTATGATGGTGTTGAAATCATGGGTTCTGAAGGTTATTTAATTAATGAGTTTATGGCTAACCACACCAATAAAAGAACAGACAAGTATGGTGGTAGTTTAGAAAATCGAATGCGCTTAGCTTTGGATATAGTTAAAGCGGTGCGCGCTAAAGTGAGTCAAAAATTCATTATAGTATTTCGCTTATCAGTGATGGATTTAATTCCTAATGGATCAACGCCCGATGAAGTAAAACAACAGGCTTTAGCTCTTGAACAAGCAGGTGTCGATATTTTTAATACCGGTATAGGTTGGCATGAAGCCCGTGTACCAACCATCGCAAGTATGGTACCACCGGGGGCATTTAAAGAAGCATCAAAACGCTTAAAAGATACGGTATCAGTGCCTGTTATCGCAGTTAACCGCATTAATACACCAGAAATTGCTAATGGTATTTTAGCGGCGGGTGAGTCAGATTTAATTTCGATGGCACGTCCTTTATTAGCGGACCCTGATTTTTTCAATAAGTACGTTAGTAATAAAGCTGAGCAAATCAATATTTGTATCGGTTGTAATCAGGGCTGTTTAGACCATGTGTTTAAAAACAAACGTGCAACTTGTTTGGTTAATCCACAAGCGGCTTTTGAATTAGATTACAGTTTAGAAAAAGCAAAATTTTCACGATTAGTCCTGGTTGTTGGTGCAGGCCCCGCTGGTCTTGCTGCAAGTTGTTACCTAGCAGAGAAAGGTCACAAGGTGACCTTAATTGAACGTAAAGAGCAAATGGGTGGTCAGTTTAACTTAGCAATGCAAGTGCCAGGTAAAGAAGACTTTAACCATACACTCAATTATTTCACTAATGAACTAAAGCGGTTGAATGTAGATTTGCAGCTTGGTACTGACTTTACTGATGATATGCTTAATCAATACGATGATGTGGTGTTTGCAACGGGCGTACGTCCGCGTGAAGCCAAAATCGAATGTGGAGATGGGAAACGCGTATTTGCTTATGATGAAGTTATTCGTGGTGAAGTCGAACTTGGTGAGAAAATTGCTATTCTTGGTGCCGGAGGTATAGGCTTTGATATGGTTGCCTTTTTAAGTGAGCATAAAGGGCAAACCATAGAGCAGTTCAAAACTCAATGGGGCATTGAATGTGAAGCTGCACCTGATAAAGACAACCGCCAAATATACATGCTTAAGCGCAGTGCAGGGCGTTTTGGTAGTGAGCTTGGTAAAACGACAGGTTGGATCCATCGTCAAGTTGCTAAACAGCACGATGTAAAACAAATTGCTGAGTGTCAGTACATAAGCTTTGATGAAAAAGGTTTAAAAATTACTGTTAAAGGTGAAGAACAAATCTTAGATGTAGATACCGTGATTGCTTGTATTGGTCAGGTTTCAAATACTGAAACTTTTGAAAAAGAAACTGAAAACGCCAAAGTACACGTAATTGGAGGAGCCAAGCTTGCTGCAGCCATTGATGCAAAACGTGCAATTTTTGAAGCATTACAAGTTGCTCGTAAAATATAATTGAAAGTAAACTAGAAAACTCGCGGTCTGTGTGATTAATAAAATTAGTCACGAGACCGCTATGTTGAACACATACCTTCGACCTTTATACAACCGCATCTTAAACAACATTCAGTTTTTAGATGGACTACCCAGCCTTTTAATTCGCTTAATTTTAGCTCCAGTGATGATAATTGCAGGTTTTAATAAACTTGCCTTAAGTGGTGATGTCACTCACTTCCACCAATACTTTTTAGCATCCAATGATATTGTTGCATGGTTTGGCAATAACGAATGGGGCTTAGGCCTGCCAATGCCCTCCGTACTAGCATTTTTAGCGGCATGGACAGAATTTTTAGGGGGGATATTTCTTTTATTAGGTTTATTTACCCGCTTAACCGCAATTCCTTTGATGATCACTATGGTTGTTGCAGCGACTACAGTACACGCTAGTAATGGCTGGTTTGCTGTAACCCCCACAGATGCAAGCACTAGCCCAGCAAGAGTTCTCAATTGGCTTTCAATACCAGGTAGTGAAGCCAGTTTGGTTAATTCAGATGAAGCAAGTGAGAGATTGACTAAAATGCGCGAGTTGCTAGAGACTCATGGTTATACAGAATACCTTTATGAAAAAGGTAAACCTGTGATCTTAAATAATGGGATTGAATTTTCCGCAATTTACTTTGTTATGCTGTTAAGCTTATTTTTTGTAGGTGGCGGTCGTTACGTTAGTTTAGATTATTGGTTAACTAGAAAAGTACCGAATAGCTTTATTGCTAATAAAGATAAATGATAAGCTAGAGTTATATTGCCTCTACTTGATAGGGGCCTTGTCTTAAGCTTTTACGGAACATTCATGGACGCTTTAACGCTATTACAAACTCGACAATCAGACCCTCGCCTTGTAGCACCAGGGCCTACGGCAGAACAACTTGAAATTATTAAGCGCGCAGCTATCAAAGTACCAGATCATGGCTGTATTGCTCCTTGGCGGTTTATTGTTGTAGAGGGGGATGCTCGGAATAAATTGGGTGAAATCTATCACCAAGCTGCTGTTGCTGAAAAACAGGATCAAAGAACGATTGATCGAGCAAAAGAATTACCGCTGCGTTCACCTATGATGATAATTGCTATTGCAGATGTAGCAGAAAACCCAAAAGTGCCTCGGATTGAGCAAGTGCAAAGTGCAGGATGTAGTGTTCTTGCAATGCAACAAGCTGCGTTTGCACAAGGTTTAGGAGGTATTTGGCGCACAGGCTATTTTGCACAGAGTCCAGCAGTGAAAGCAGCACTTGGCTGTAAAGAAGAAGATGAAATTGTTGGTTACCTATATTTGGGCACGCCAGAAATAGATATCAAAAAGCCAATTAGACACAAGCCAGAGACGTTTTTTGAGAATTTATAAATAGTAGGAACTTTTATACAGTTAAGCAGTCAGACACTATTAAGCTTACTTATGTTAGTTTTTTCAGATTTAGCTTAGCTGTAAGAAGCGCACGGATGCAAAAAACGAAATAATTCTTCTTCAGTGTGTTTTTTAATCGGTTATTTTTTGTTAACGTATGGATGGTCTTAAAAAAAATAACGATAAAGAAGACGAGAACAATGGGAAACTTATTTTTACGTGAAAAAGAAAATTGGTTCGCTTGGTCAATTTGGGGCATAATTGGTGCTGTAGTCACTTTCTTTGTTGCTATGGCGACTAATCAACCTCATTACCTAGGCTTGTCTGCAGTAGTTGTATTACTCTTCCTTACATGGTGGATGCAAAGCACTAAACGTTTCGATTTTGGTCGCGCCTTTAAAATATGTTGTTATGTTTTAACGCTCACTTGTTTACCGGCATTCGTGTTAGTCATCATACCTAGTTATAACCTCAATAAAATTGATGTGATTGTTCAAGGCTCTGGCTTTGCACTTGTCAGCCTAATTGTTTGTCTGGTGTGTTCTTTAATTGCAAAACGCCCGAAGCAGTATTATTGATAGTTATAGATTTTAGTTTTTTAAAGTTTTTTACAATTAAGGCTTTACAACGTACGCAGTAAACACTATTATGCGCGCCGTACGGAGAGATGGCAGAGTGGTCGAATGCACCGGTCTTGAAAACCGGCAGGGGTTTGTAGCCCCTCTAGGGTTCAAATCCCTATCTCTCCACCATTATTTAGAAAAACCGCCTACAGGGCGGTTTTTTGCTATCTGGAGATAAGTAATGTCAACAAGCGAGTCTTCTTTTACACCAATACGTTTTGTAAAACATGTTTTACTTTGGTGTATCTTTTCTTATTTTTATCACAGCGGAATCAACGTACTCGTTGCCATGGCCCATGATGCACAACCTGATTACGGATTATTATCTTCAATAGCTTATGGAATAGGCTTTAATGTATTAGTTGGTCATCTCATTGGTAAATACGACAAACACTGGCCTACTATCGCAGCCTTTGTAATTTCTTCGATAGGGCTTATTGTTGTGCCTTTAATCATGTTAGGCAAAGAGGGTTTAATGAGTGGCTTTTTTATTGCATCGATGATCGCCACTTTACCAGTTGCGACTTTCGTTATTGATAAAATAAAGCTGCGAATTAGTGCAAACACTGAGCAAACGCAGTAAAACTAGGCGATATTCGTTGTTTTTTTATGTTAGTATGACCACGTCTTTTAACTAAATAAACGTGAATTAAAACATGTCAGATAATTTTACAACAGACGCTGAAAAAGCAAGTTACGGTATTGGTTTACAAATGGGTGAGCAATTAAAGGCGAATCCATTTGAAGGTTTAAACTTAAACTCTGTATTTGAAGGTATGAAAGACGCATACACTGGTAACGATTTCCAAGTTGAAATCCCAGCAATTCAAGCAGCATTTGAGAAAATCAACGCTGAGATCCAAGCTCGTCGTGAAGAAGAAGCTAAAGTTCTTGCAGCTGAAGGTATTGCATTCTTAGAAGAAAATGCAAAACGTCCTGAAGTAACAGTAACTGAGTCAGGTCTTCAATATGAAGTACTTACTGCAGGCGACGGTGAAAAGCCAACTGCAGATTCAACTATCCGTGCACATTACCACGGTACACTAATCAATGGTACAGTATTTGATAGCTCATATGAGCGTGGTCAACCAGCTGAGTTCCCTGTGGGCGGTGTAATCAAAGGTTGGACTGAAGCGGTACAAATGATGGGTATTGGTTCTAAGTGGCGTTTATACGTACCACACGAACTTGCTTACGGTGAGCGCGGTGCTGGTGCAGCAATCGCTCCTTTCTCAACGCTAATCTTTGACGTTGAGCTATTAGATATCATCTAATTGATTTCTAATACTACTCGTAATAATACTTGGTCATTTTAAGGGTTAAATCTATCGCTAACTGCGTTAAAATTTCTCATTTAGAACTACTAAATAATGATTTTTTGCCTTTTATCAACGATGTTTTTATTGCCTCAAAATAGATTAC
>NZ_JAKEVN010000172.1:0-5473 GCF_022398505.1 Pseudoalteromonas sp. Isolate3
GCCTATAGGTTTTGGCAACAAAAAGGAAGTGAAAATTTTGTGGCAGTTTGTACATTATAAATTAACAAATTTAGCTACCTTATCAATTAACCTTAAACGGCGAAAAAACAAACTATAACCACGCAAATATTATCACTCATAAGCCACTATTTTTGTTAGTATATTCAATAATTATGGAATGAGTGAGACAAACAATGGAAGGCTATCAATTAAATAAAGACTATAAAGTAAGCAGTGTATTCATTACTGAAATTAATGAAGCAGTGATCATTATTGATGACTTTTTAAAATACCTAGAGCCAGTTTATCACTTTGCCGCAAATACTGCGTACTTTCAGCCTCTTGGTAGTGATGGAACACTCTACCCAGGTAAGCGTGATGAAATGCCAGCTCCCTATTATCGTGCTTTTGAGCAGTTAATTAGCGAGCTTTTAGAACATGGAACTATTACAAGTGGTAAAAACAATTTATATCTCCATCGCTGCAAACTTTCACTAGTTACTCAAAATGCAAATGAATTAAATACGTTGCAGCGTATGCCACATATTGATTCAACCGATGATAAAACATTTGCAGCTGTGCATTATTTGTCTCCAAAAGAATGGGGTGGCACAGGGATATACAAATACTTACCCAATAACATTATTAAAGTGACAGCCGATAATCAAAATAGTGTGCATCAAATGATTGCTGATACAGAAAAACACAGCGCAACTCATCAAGGTTACTTAAATGAAACAACAGAGCTTTTTGAAAAAGTGATTAATATAGAAGCCAAAGTGAATAGACTAGTAATTTATAAGAGTAACTTACTGCATAGCGCAGCTCTTTTTAATACCAAAAAGTATAGTAATGACATAAACAACAGCCGATTATCTGTCTCTTCTTTTTTTAGAATAGAATGAACTGGCTAGCTTTGATAGCCAGATCATCTAAGTGAAATTTAGTACTTCTGTAAGCCAAATTTCTTTATTTTATCTAACAGCTCCCTGTGCTCAGGTAGCTCATTCAATAACTGCTTTATGCGTTGCTGTTTAAATTCAGCAACTTGTTGATTGTCGCTCTGCTTGGTTTGCTGCCTTGCCGGTACATAATGCATACCAAACAGTACATATAAGTAGTTTTCTAAGTCAAATAAATCGAACTTACTGGCAAAGTCTTCTCGTACCGGTGTAAAGCGCTGCCAGCGTGCTAGGTTACTTTTTAGTTTTTCTGATAACTGGTCGGTTTTTTTGTTATCACGCCAAAAGGCCGAGTCAGTTCTATCCGAAATACAGTAATGCATTTTTATAAAATCAAAGGTTTGTTGCCATACATAATTAACATGCTGATTGTAATCATCAGCAACTAAGTTTATATCATCTCGGGTACGAGGAAAGCGTTTGGCTAATAACCCCGCAGAAAAATCTGCAATTAAAATGGCTGTGGCTTCAAGTGGCTCAACAAACCCTTGCGACAACCCTACGGCGACACAGTTTTTGTGCCACATTTTTTCTCTGTGCCCTACTTTCATCGGGATCTTTCTTGGCGTTAAGTGCTCAAATTTGTTACCTAAGTAACGATGTAACTTTTCATGAGCTTGTTCGTCGCTCATATACTTAGATGAATAAACAAAACCCACTCCCCTTCGCTCTGTAAGCGCAATATCCCAAATCCACCCTGCTTGATGTGCCGTTGCAATTGTGTAGGGCGGTATTTCATCATCGCTTTGTGTAGGCACTTGCAATGTGATTGCAGTATCAGTTAATAAGCTATCTGATTTATCAACAAAACCAACTCCCAGCTTTTGTCCTATAAAGGCAGCCGAAAAACCAGAGCAATCGATAATAAAGTCAAACTGCAAGGCAGTACCTTCTGAGTCGATTAGGTGTGTAATGAAGCCATGCTCATCACAGGTGACATCTTTAATTTCTGCAAACAGGTGTTTAACAGCAAAATGTTGCGTGGCATGACTTCCTAAGAATGCAGCAAACTTTTTAGCATCAAAATGATAGGCATAACCGTTGACACCGGCATATTGTGGAGTCGCAATTGTTTTTGGTGCTAAATTATTTTCACAGCACGCATGCTGCTTAGAAACAAACTCAGCGTAATCATTACCGCTACCTTCAGCAAGCCACTGCTGTGTTAACTGCTCACCAAAAATATGTGGGTGATCAAATAAATGATGGTAAAAGTTAGCACCATGTTTGTGTTTATCTAGCCAATTTACAAACTTGATTGACTGCTTAAAAGTAACATCACATTCATTGATAAAGTCACTTTCACTGATACCAAACTTTTGTAAAGAGTTACGCATCGAAGGAACTGTACCCTCACCAACCCCGATGCTGGCAATATTAGGTGACTCGATTAATGTAATTTCAATGCCACTTTGTAACAGTGCATGACCTAAATGGTTAGCAGCTAACCAACCTGCGGTCCCGCCACCAACAATTGCGATTTTTTTTATCATTTATACTCGCCCACTTTTTATACCAATTCGCTTAATTAAATGGTCTTTTTTGAGGCAATAAAACCTCGTTGATAACAAGGCAAAAATTTCGTTATTTAGTTGTTCTAAATCAGAAATTTTTAACGCAGGTAGCGACAGGTTTAACCCCACAAAATAACTAAGTATTATTGCGGATTGGTATTACTCACAAAAAAGCCCAGTACGAGCTGGGCTTTCTTAATTTCGTTATCTAAATCAAATTAGAAACGTAGTGATACACCTAGCTTGTAGCGTGCTTCACCTTCAAAGCTCCATGCTGGGTAGCCGTTACGAAGCTCTGGAACAACTTCTGCATCTGAAGGAGCAACACCGATTTGTACGCTATCTTCTTCAGTTAAGTTAACAGCTTCAAACGTTACGTCAATATTATCAGTTACGCTGTAGTTAGCACTGAAATCAAGTGTACCGTATGATTGGTGCTCACGGTTACCGTAGAAGCCTGGAAGCTCACGGATCATGTACTCTGAACGCCAGTTATAAGCTAAACGAGCTGAGTAAGTATCTGTTTCATAGTAACCCACAAGATTCACAGTATGCTTAGACGAATCTGAGAATAATGGGATCATATCTGGGTAGTTTTCAGCTTCTGATGGTGCATCAACAAATGTGTAGTTTGCTGAGTAACCAAAGCCACTATCAAAGCCATCTTGAATTTGTAGCTCGATACCTTCGATTTGACCACCACTTGCATTTAGCTTAGTAGATAGAGTCCAGTTATCACCTTGAGTATCAGGGTCCACGACACCAATTTGTTGATTTAAGATTTGGCTTGAGGTAACAAATGATGTGATGTCTTTGAAGAAGTAAGTTGCACTTACCATACCATCACCATCAAAGTACCACTCAATACCTAAATCAGCTTGAGTTGCTTTGAATGGGTTAAGACCAACGTTACCTTTAGTTAGTACCTCATTATTTGCTGTACCATCAGCGTAACCTGCAAAAGATGATGCAGAGAACATATCAGTGTAGTTAGGACGTGCAATAACTTGTGCTGCAGAGGTACGTAAAATAACATCTTCAGCTAAATCAAATGCGATATTGATGCTAGGTAATACGTCGTTGTAGCTTGCTTTATCAGTACTAAGTGAACTCTCGTACTCACCGTTTGCAAAACCGTAGTAATCTGACTCTGCATCTGTTGAGATATAACGTAAACCGAAGTTACCGCGGATAGATTCTGCAGAGAATTCAGCCATTGCGTAAACTGCAAAGTTTTCTTCTTCGATTGTACCGTAACCTGAACGATATACAGCTGAATCATTATCGAAGCTTGAAATTGCAGCACGTGCATCAGCTACCATCTTGTCAAAATCTGGCTCTGGTAAAGTGAAACCAGCACCTGATGACATAGTACCTGAGTAGTAAGTCTCACCATCGCCACTAGGTAATGTATCAACTAAAGTAGTTGAGTAAGTTTCTTGTTTTACTTCGTGGTCTGCCCAACGGAAACCTGTTTTGATTGCAGTAATAGCACCAAAGTCTACAGGGAAAGATAGATCAACCTGTGCATAAGTTTCTTCATCTGTGTTAGGTTGTTTTTTCAGAGCCCAACCAGCTGGAGATAATGGACCTGCAAAGTCTGATGGTTCAAAGTACTTGTTATTAATATCAATTTTTATCACATCGCCAGTTGCATCATAAGTACCAGCATAATCAGATGGAACACCAATGAAGTTACCGTAGTTTGCAGTTAGGTCTGTACCACCTTCTGATTCAGTTGTACCGAAACGACCTTTTAATGTGAAATTTTCACCTTCGTATTTAAGGCTGAAATCAGCTGTGTCAGATGACATGCTTGCAATACGTGCCCAAGTTTGAGTCCAACCCGGGTTTGCACCTTCACCAGTACGACGGTAGAAAGTACATGTACCAGATGCATTTGTTTGCTCACATGCAGCTTCTTTGTCGTCTGGGAACATCACGAAGTTTGAGGTGTTTGCATTGTTTGCATCTAACTCAAGGCTCATAATGTTTAAGCCTAACTCTAGGTTTTCTGTAGGACGATATTGGAAAGTTGCATTTAGTGCAGTACGCTCACGTTCTTGTTGGAACGTAGTAGGCACAATATCACCCCAGCCGATAAGTGACTCAATACCGTTACGTTGATAATTTGTTTCTGCCCAAGATACTGAACCTAGTAAACCGAATGTTTCCTCATCATTTTTCCAGCTAAACAAACCAGAAACTTGAGGATCTGTTTCTTCAGAGATTGTGCCGTAATCGCCTTTTACACTTAAGAAAGTCGTACCAGCGTCAAGATCAAGCGGCTTACGAGTGTTAACGATAACCGTACCACCAACACCACCTTCTACAACGTCAGCTTGAGAAGATTTATAAACTTGGATTTCACCAACTAGTTCAGGTGGTAAAAGTGTGTAGTTGAAACTACGGTCGATTGATTGTTGGTCATACCAACCTGTTGATGCAACAGTTTGACCGTTTAAAAGTGTGCGTGTTAATTGGCTTGAAGCACCACGAATCGACACTTGTTGACCTTGACCGAATTGACGATTAACTGCAACACCTGAAATACGACCAAGTGCTTCACCTACATCGCCATCAGGAAACTTACCAATATCTTCAGCAGAAACAGCATCGACAACGCTGTCAGCAAAGCGCTTAGTATTCATTGAAGCTTCAAGTGAACGGCGAATACCGCGGACTTCAATTACTTCAACATCTTCTTGAACTTTAGTTTCTTCTGCTGCGTATGCAGCACCAGTGAACCCAGCACTCATTACGAGGCCGATATTAACTGCTAATAAGCTTTTCTTAAAATTTTTAGCTAACACAGGATTCCCCTTGAATCATTTTGTTGGTTTTTTATATCACTTCTGCCCAGTGATGATGACAACGCTGTCATCTAGTAACAAACCATACACTCTAAATTACATTTGTGCTACATCTTTTTGGTTAATTTGTGCAAAAAATTTACAACAAAATAATCAAGTTATTGATATAACTAATGTTTAATAT
>NZ_JAKEVN010000173.1:0-5305 GCF_022398505.1 Pseudoalteromonas sp. Isolate3
AATCTAGCCCCAGCACTGAGAATGAAGCCTGAGGAGCTGGCTGGTTATTTTTATAACCAAAGTAATATTAACTATTTTAGAGAAATCAACTTAACAAACACCGCCCACCTCTACCATAAGGACTTTAGATTCTGCCCTTTATGCCTTGCAGATGATTTATACATGAGGCATCTGTGGGATACCTCTTTGGTAACTGCGTGCCCTATCCATAATTGTAATCTGCAATCAGAGTGCCCTCATTGTCATGAAAAACTTAAGTGGAATACATGGAAACTTAACGAATGCAGAAAGTGTGGAGAGTCATTGATTGAAACACCCATAGTGACTCAATGCGACAAGTACAGCATCATGGTTTCGAGATTGTTTTTAGAAGCTAACAACAATAAATACATAGAAGCTTTACTCTTAGCTATCCAGCGCATGCATCGACCCTTCGACAATATGCTCTCGACACCGAAGCTAGAAACTTACGCTGTAAGTAGAATACAGCAGTTAGTGCATTTGGGGTTAGGTCTGCTACACAGCTCTTCATTTCGTCACAGTTACTTTTTTGAGTTAAAACATAGAAAAGCGACTTACCGTGATATCTCTATTGAATCAGTTCTAGAGCCATGGGCCAATTTTAATAGTGTTTGCCAGTTTCAATATGATGACTCGTTGCCAGAAATAAGCTTTTCCACCAGACCAATCGAAGCTTCCGATGAAGGTATAAGCACTTCCCGTTTAATAACTTATAAAAAGCAAAATGAATTATCTTTATCTCATCAAATATCAGCAAATCGCCTTGCGAGTCTGATTGGTTTAGACTTGGACTCTATTAATAGTCTTGTAGAACATAATGTTTTAGTGCCTTTAACGGTTGCACGTA
The DNA here is from genome assembly GCF_022398505.1 of Pseudoalteromonas sp. Isolate3. Taxonomy (NCBI): domain Bacteria; kingdom Pseudomonadati; phylum Pseudomonadota; class Gammaproteobacteria; order Alteromonadales; family Pseudoalteromonadaceae; genus Pseudoalteromonas; species Pseudoalteromonas sp. Isolate3. The sequence goes on from NZ_JAKEVN010000173.1 coordinate 869, forward strand.
AAGGCAGAAGCCCTATATTCGATATGAATGCTTTAGCAGAACAATTTTGTGAGCTAGAAATACACCAAGTATCAAGTTCAGAAGAGTTAATACACTTTCATGAGATTAAACGTGTTTTGCTATTGTTCACAGCTAGTCCTCGTTATATCTATGAATTAATTCTGAATGGCAAACTCAAACTATATTGCCCAGGTGAACATCGACAGCTAAAACATTGTTATTTGAATGAACAAGATTTGTATAAAGCGCTTCAAGCTCAACTCTACGAACATGAGCAGAGTGTTACTGGCACAGCTTTAGCCTCCATATTTTTCTCTCACCTTACTCTCATCAAGCGCCTTGAAGCAGTGAATTTATTCGAAGCCAATCACTGGTCAAATGAATATTCAGTTGAAGGGCATGAATTTCATAAATTTATAAATAAATACATTTGCCTTAATCGTGTTTCATATTTTGCAAATGTGCCTGAAGACACATTGTTAGATGGACTTCAAATGTTGGGGATTGATCCAGTTTTTCAGGAATCTTTTAGAGGCAAACAATTAATTTTACTATCTAATTCTCAATCTATAAGGCTGAAACTGTACAAGCTCATAGAAAATCTGAAAGACCGTCCGATTGATAAATATATTGGGTTTTAAGGCAGGCACTAAAGTCCCTATAACTTTAAACTCACAATAGTGAAAATAAACACTGTATTGTAGGTTCTGCCTACATAATAATGCTTTTTCACACTATTAATTATAACTCTCAACTGACCATAAACGAGCTAGAGTATTTTTTCGTTGAGCGCCTTGTCATAACTTATATAACCAGCCACTTCAACTTCGCGACATTGCAAAATAAGTTAAATGCAACATAGTCTATGGTTTCTTCTACCTCATATATCTCCTGAATGCGCATCAGTCGCCCGTGAATTCTGAGGTAGTATCGCGCAATCGGATTGTGCTCTTGGATTTCATGACAAGCTTCTAATGTCATTTTGTGAAGAAAGTGAAGATTATCAGAGTGGTTTTCATTTCCTTCGCTGAACTCCCCGGCTTGCTCAATCATTGAATAGAATGGAATATCTTCAATGAATTCAGGCTCAGAGTGCGCAACCCCGTTTGTGCCAGGTTGATAGTAGTTCCACTGTTTATGGTTATGCAGCCTCTCGACTTTAACAAAACTTGTGTTTTCAACTATGGCTTGAGCTTCAGTGTGGTTATAGAGCTCATCTAGTGTATGAAATGCTGGAGACGCATATACAACGAGGGCCCTTCTACGCAAATTCTGCGATACTTTTTCTAGTATTTCTTGTTGGTGATCAGTTATATCAAACCGCCAATACTTAGAGCTAAACCCATAGCTTTTAAGCAGTGATGATGCCCTAACCAAAGGCTTTGGTCGCTTCGCTTAGATTAGAAGATTTGTATTAAATGTGGCCAGCCTTCGCTTTTTGCCAAGTTTGCGCCACATGAATCCCCACCTTAAATCGTTAAGAGCAACACCCTTAGGTATGTCATAGAAGCCAAAAAGTTCCCAAAATAAAGGATGCTCGGCTTCTAATGCCGCATCAATTCCAAACTTGCCTTCAAATACCTGACCAGGTGTGGCAATTCGATGACTTCCAAATCTCAGCTCACTGTATAAAGGAGCTTCAAAATCCTTCTCTTCAAATTCAGCTTTCATATGTCCCTATAATTAACTCTTGTTGTCATAACGCCTCAATATGGGACGCACAAATGCATGGCTATACTTAGGGAAGAATGAGCGCAAGCCATGTGTTTTGCGTCTATGCCGTAATTGATTTGTTATACGTTTTTACTACCAATTATGATGTTACAAGCTTTGATAACATGAGCCCGATAATATTCGATAGTTTCACATAACTCTTTATCAGCTTTAGCCAGAAACTCTTCTGAGCATTTTGACCTAACATGATTTAAGGGTAAATGATCTGTTTCTGACTCTATTTCACCAAAAATGTGAAATTCAGTATCCCAGCATTGGCCGTATTTTTCATTACCAATACGCCAGAGAGCAATTACGTTTTCTAAGTAATCCTGATCGCTTTTCAGCAATTTTTCCGCAAGCTTAATTGCTTCTTCAGACACTTAAATTTACTCCGTACTCTAGAAACGTATAACGCCTAAATAAGCGGTAAATAAACGTTGGCTAAAATTAGCGAAGAATGAGCGCAAGCCAACTTTTATGCGTCCGCTCTTGATTTACTTATTAGATTCGTGGCTGAAGGCTGTGAATGTACTCTTCAATCCACTCATTGTTAAGCTCTAGCTTCACACTTCTTCTGATTCCTCCAATAATTCCGGAAAGCTGAATAAAGGAAAAATGTTGTCTCTTTATATTTGCAACTGCTTCTCGGCTATCCCACTCCCTTGCAACAAGGGAGGCTATTTGCTCAGGAAGATCAAACTCTAGCTCGAACCAACCAGGCTCACCTGGCTGAAAATGCAGAGGTGTAAACTTCCAGTTTCCAGTTTGATATCCAACTACTCTGCATTGTACTACGTCTGTTTCAAATGCATGTGGCGGTAGCTCGTGGTGTGTCAGAAGGTGTAAAGGCCAGCGTCCTTGAAGCATACCGAAGTAAGAGCCTTGAATCTGCTGCAGAGTTTCAACTAGAGCATTATCAATTAAATTAATACCTTCTTCAGTTAGGTAGTTACGCATGTCCATTTCATAGTAGTTACCACTAATTGCATTTCTGTATCTTTCTCTAACTTCTTTGACAGACTGTTTTCCTAAGTTTGTTAAGCACTCAGGGCCAAACTGCATTATCGCTCTGATCAAGGGACGTATTACTGAAACATTATTGTATTGGATCAAAAAGATCTGATGAGCTAAAGCATATTCAACAGCTCCAGCTGTATACCCAGAAGTAGAAAATATTGCAGAGTGATAATTAAAACTTGGTACTTGAAGGTACTGCCCAGTTCTTCGTTGAACAGTGAAGTAATTCTCTGAAATATCTTTGAGCACACCGACAGAATTACGTGCTACGTCAATACCAACAGGTCTGTTTTCACGGTAGCATTTTGCTTCTACCATCAATCGAAGTGGATACATGAACGCTGGAGATGCAGGAAATAATGCTAAAGCGTCAATTTGGTGCCAAGAACCTCTTCCTCGAACTTCCAATCCGGAATGCCCACCACGTAACTCTTGATTATTAAAAGAACTAGAGTCTGTGAGAGTTTCATATCCAACTTTCTCTAATAAATAAAGTATTGCCTCTTCTAATAAGGCTCCTCTAACTTGGGAAATATTTGACACGCATTACTCCTTGGTTACGTGTATGTATAAGAACCTAACAATTTTATAGTGCGCTCGTCGCGCATCTTTCTGCCGATGTTACGCGCTACCACTGAACCTAACCATATCACCTTAAACACAAAACCCAACGATGGAATAAAAAATGCCAAGCGTTGGGAATCACTCTTAAATGCTCTGTTATGTTTAAAAATCACCCAACTCAGCAATTAGTTGTTCTGTACTAAGATCACTCTCTACTACACGTTGTTTTATCCAGTCGCTGAAGTCATCAATTGTAATTTTCCCAAAGATAATATGCTTAATCACTTCAATTTTCTCTTTAGCAGTAGCATTGAGGTTTATCTGGTAAAACTTTAATAGTGAATTAAAAATAACATATGAAATTCGTTTGTTACCATCTAGAAATGGGTGTGAACTACAAAACCTGTACATAAACATTGCAATAGAAGATGTTTGTATATTTATTGGATTTCTATTGGAAAGCAAATATGACCCATCGATCCATTCCTTTATTTCATAGAACCCATTTGCATTATTTCTCGGTTTGATAAAATCTGGTAACTCAAAATTTGTAGACTTAAGTTCAAACGCGACAGTATTAAACAATTTATCTAGATTATACTGATCAAAAAAGTGAAAGCCATGACTTACAATTAGTTCTTTTGCTGATGGTCTCATTTTAGGGGTTTGAGCCGTCATCCACTTAACTATTTCATCATAATGAGAATAGTCGCGGTGAAAAGAACCTATACTATGATAAGAAGTCCCTACTGGAATTTTACCAGTAAACATCTCACCTAAAATTAAGCCTAAAGAGTAAATATCAGTACTTGGTCCAACCTTGTCGTTGTTTTTTTGTTCAGGCGATGCATACTTGAAGTTAGCTAATCTCGTACCTTTCTTCGTCTTTACATTACAGAAGTTGTACTTGTCAGAATAATTAGCAACACCCCAATCTGCGATCACTAACAGATCTTTTTCTGTATCCAAAAGAACATTTTCAGGTTTCAAATCTCGGTGAAAAACACCTAAATTATGAGCGTAATTCAATCCGTTTAATATTTGGAACAAATAATTCTCTATCTTCTCTCCAGTTACATTAGGAAAAACTAGATTTTTTAGAGTTCCCGTGAAGTATGGCATTAAATAAAAATAATATTC
>NZ_JAKEVN010000174.1:0-5182 GCF_022398505.1 Pseudoalteromonas sp. Isolate3
AAGCAAAACAGTATTCAGTAAAATAATAGAAAACTTTAAAAGTATAAAAGTACGCTTAGAGAGTGTCGATTTAAAAAGTGACGAACTTGAAAACCAAGTTTACCTAGACTCGATGACACAGCTTATAACCAGGTATGGCGATAATTTGAGTGTGCTTGCTAAACGTTATGAGATAAAAAAAGAGCTTACTGACGACAAACTTCCTAATATTTATTTCCAAGCCATTAATTATCTAAACACCCTTAAATTAAACACTGCTTCAAGCGAAGAAAAGTTAGCTATCTCAGAGCAGCTGAACGTTTGGCATGAGTTACATCGAGATGCCTCATTGTTTCTTGCGAAAAAAGATTACTCAAAAAGAGCGGCGGTTAATAAAGCGCTTACTATCTTATCAAATAATAGACTATCAAATACTAAATATATTAAAAGTAGTGAACTGGCTACAGCGTATCAAGAAGTATTTTCCAAGGGAGTACAAGCTAATAGAAATTACTTGAGTTTAGTAAATGTTGTTATGGCTGGAGATGCAATTGAATTCAGTACGCTCGCAGATAAGTTGCGCGAGCAATCCTTGACTCGATTACAAAAAATAAAAAGAGAGGCGCAAGATATAGTAATAAAGGCAGATCAAACACTTCGTTTTCTTTCTATAGGTATACTGATTTATATCATCGGGCTAGCTGCATTTTTCCACTTACAAATAACTCACTCAATAAAGCGTTTAACGATTAGCTTTCAACACTTTTTAGGAGGTGACTTATCTGCTCCTATTTATGATTTAAATCGTAAAGACGAAATTGGTGTGCTTGCAACTGCCGCTGATAGATTCCGTATATTGAGCCAAGACCTTACAGAGGCAAAAACAACAGCAGAGCATACAACGAAAGTAAAATCAGAATTCCTTGCGAACATGAGTCATGAAATTCGCACTCCTATGAATGGTATTCTCGGGATGGCACGTCAATTGAGGCGCACCACGTTAACACCTGAGCAAGTGAAGATGCTAAATATCATTCAATCCTCAGGGTCTGGTTTATTAGTGATCATCAATGATATTTTAGATATTAGTAAGATTGAAGCTTCTAAGATTGAGCTAGAATCGATACCAGTGCATTTAAACTCTATGTTAGATGAGCTTATGCACTTATTTAAAGAGCAAGCTCAAAATAAACATATCAACTTCAATATCTCTATTGCCGAAGCACAGCAAGATTGTATTTTCTTTGCCGATGAAACCCGTTTAAAACAAGTGCTAATAAATCTATTAGGGAATGCGATTAAATTTACCGAAAAAGGAAGTGTTTCGCTTGATATAAGAATTAATCGAGGTCAGAGCGACAATCTAAAGATCAAATTCTCTGTGGTTGATACGGGAATTGGCATCGCGAAAGAAAATCTCAGCAAGCTTTTTGAAGCGTTTTCGCAAGCTGATACGTCAATTACACGGCGCTTCGGTGGCACAGGGCTTGGATTGGCTATATCAAGTAAATTACTAAATTTGATGGATGCTCCTTTGCATGTAGAAAGTGATTTAGGGCAGGGCTCTCACTTTTATTTTGAGTTAAAAACAACACAGGTTTTTGAGCAGTCTGAGTTTGAAGCCGCAAATATACAAGAAGCCGAAGAGGAACAGGCAGACTTTTCATCACTTAATGTACTTGTAGTCGAAGACAATGATATTAACCAGGTCGTTATCGAAGCCATGTTGAATGAGTTCGGGATAAGAACTATAAAAATAGCAGGGGATGGTGAGCAGGCCGTAGCGCTATGTAAGGAAAATAGTCAGCAAAACAACTTTAATATTATTTTTATGGATATGCAGATGCCTGTACTTGATGGCCCTCAAGCTACCGTATTGATTAGAAAAATCCCCGCTTATGAAGATACGCCCATTATTGCATTAACAGCCAATGTGCTTGAGGCGGATAAGCAGCGATGTTTTGCAGCGGGAATGAGTGATTTTATTGCTAAACCAATAGACTACCAATGTGTGAAAACAGTTTTATTCAAGTGGTGTTTTAATGAGAATGACCGCTCTGAAAAGCAATCAAATTAGTGAAAACCTAACAGGTTCGTTAGTCACGAGAGCAAAAAAAAGAGTTATCTCTTTCGCGAATAAGCGCTTTGAGATAACTCTCTTATAGCTAGTTAACTAGATAAATAAGATTTAAATAATTAAACAAGCTTAGCTAGAATGTCATTGAATGTTGAACTTGGACGCATTGCTTTAAATGCTAGCTCATCATTAGGTTGGTAATAACCACCTACACTCATAGCTGGACCTTGTGCATCGTTTAATTCATTAACGATTTGGTCTTTTTGAGACTCAAGATCAGCAGCAATTTGTGTGAACTGTGCTTTTAATTCCGCATCATCATTTTGTGCAGCAAGTTCTTGTGCCCAGAATAACGAAAGGAAGAAGTGCGAACCACGGTTATCAATCTCTTTCACTTTACGTGAAGGTGATTTGTTTTCAGCTAAGAATGTGCCTGTTGCTTTATCAAGTGTGTCAGCAAGCACTTGTGCTTTCTTGTTATCTGTATTAACCGCTAAATGCTCTAAAGAAGCAGCAAGCGCTAAGAACTCACCTAAAGAATCCCAACGTAAGTGATTTTCTTTTTCGAATTGTTGAACGTGCTTAGGCGCTGAACCACCTGCACCAGTTTCGAATAAACCGCCACCATTCATAAGTGGAACGATTGAAAGCATTTTAGCACTTGTACCAAGTTCAAGAATTGGGAATAAGTCAGTTAGGTAGTCTCGTAAAACGTTACCAGTTACTGAAATAGTATCTTTACCTTCTTTGATACGATCTAAAGAGAATTTAGTCGCTTCAACCGGCGCTAAGATATGGATCTCAAGACCATCAGTATCATGTTGAGGTAGATACGTGTTTACTTTTTTGATTAACTCAGCATCGTGTGCACGATTTTCGTCTAACCAGAAAACTGCCGGTGTGTTAGTTGCGCGAGCGCGGTTAACAGCAAGCTTAACCCAATCTTGGATTGGCGCGTCTTTTACCTGACACATACGCCAGATATCGCCTTGCTCAACAGCATGCTCTAGTAAAGTTGTACCAGCAGTATCAACAACACGGATAGTACCTGCAGCAGCTACTTCAAACGTTTTGTCATGTGAACCGTATTCTTCAGCTTTTTGTGCCATAAGACCAACGTTAGGTACGCTACCCATTGTTGTTGGATCGAATGCACCGTTTTCCTTACAGAAATCGATAGTTGCTTGGTAAACACCAGCGTAACAACGATCTGGAATTACAAAGCTTGTGTCTTGTAATTTACCTTCGCTATTCCACATTTGACCGCTAGAACGAATTGCAGCAGGCATTGATGCATCGATGATCACATCACTTGGCACGTGAAGGTTAGTAATACCACGATCAGAATCAACCATAGCGATAGCTGGGTTGTTTTCATAAACCGCTTGGATATCTGCTTCAATTTCAGCTTTTTTAGCTGCATCTAGGCTTTCGATTTTTGAGAATACATCGCCGAAGCCGTTGTTTACGTCAACATCTAGCTCTTTGAAAAGATCAGCGTGTTTTGTGAATACGTCTTTGAAGAAAACTTTTACAGCGTGACCGAAGATGATTGGGTCAGACACTTTCATCATAGTTGCTTTCATGTGTAATGAGAACAACACGCCTTTGTCTTTTGCTGTTTGAATTTCTTTAGCAAGGAAAGCTTGAAGCTTAGCTGCGCTCATGCATGAAGCGTCAATTACTTCACCAGCCAGTAATGGTGTGCTTGCTTTAAGCACTGTGATGTCACCATTTTGTGCAACATGCTCGATACGTACGTCAGTAGCTTCTGCAACAGTGACTGATTTCTCAGAACCGAAGAAGTCACCTTCTTCCATGCTTGCAACGTAAGATTGAGAATCTTTGCTCCATGCACCCATTGAATGTGGGTTGTTACGAGCATACTCTTTAACTGAACTAGGTGCACGACGGTCAGAGTTACCTTCACGAAGTACAGGGTTTACAGCAGAGCCTTTGATTTTGTCGTAAGTTGCTTTAACTTTCTTTTCTTCATCAGTTTTTGGCTCTGATGGGTAGTCTGGTAACGCGTAACCTTTTTCTTGTAACTCTTTGATTACTGCACGTAGCTGAGGGATAGAAGCACTGATATTAGGTAGTTTGATAATGTTAGCTTCAGGTGTTTTTGCCATTTCACCTAATTCAGCAAGTGCATCATCAATACGTTGATCTTCAGTTAAGTACTCAGGGAAGTTTGCAATTACACGACCCGCTAATGAAATATCGCGAGTTTCAACTTCAACACCAGCAGCGTTAGTGTACGCTTGGATGATTGGTAACAATGAATACGTCGCAAGAGCTGGCGCTTCATCTGTTTTAGTATAGATAATTTTTGATGTCATCATCATTCCTAGATAGTTGGCGTAATGTTTGGTAATGACTGCTAACAGTAACCCTTAATTAGCCATATTCAACAATGCAATAGATAGCTTTGAAATACCAAGCTTAAAATTAAGTGCCTTGATAAAACAACAGCAAGCAGTCTGTTAGCTGTTGCAACTCAATACAAAGTATTAAAATAACCACAGCTGACAGACTGTAAAATTCTTATAGCTTAAATAAGCAAATTATGAAATTAGCCAAAAGCCTTACGTCAAAATGACGAAAAAGCTAAATTTAAGCAACAAGAGTGTAACAAGCTTGGCTCTAAAGGGCTAATAACAATTAAACAATTGGGGTTAAGAAATGTAATTTCAAGAGAAGTGTAAGGATATATTTAGAGCAGAAGAGTAAGCGAGGAACTTAACAAGGTCTCTCGCTTGATACTCGAATAGGTTTTACCTAGGAGATTTCATCGTTAGGCGCAATATTCGTTGCGTGTAACCCTTTTGGACCTTGTTGCAATTCGAATGTTACATCTTGACCAGCTTTAAGTGTTTTATAACCGTCCATTACAATCGTTGAGTAATGAGCGAATATATCAGTCTCGCTGCCGTCTTCTACGATGAAGCCAAAACCTTTGGCATTATTGAACCATTTGACTTTTCCACAAGCCATACTTCTACATCCTTCTATAAGTTGACTAATTTAGTTATTCTAAACCGTGTAATTTGCTAGACTGACTAATGATTAATCAATCTATATTTGACTGTAGTTTATTTAGCCAGTCAGTCAAGTGTTTTAGAC
>NZ_JAKEVN010000175.1:0-5035 GCF_022398505.1 Pseudoalteromonas sp. Isolate3
GCATTGCATTAATTGTTGTTGAATATAATAAAATCAATAGTATAAAGCTAATGAGCAAAACCAAACGCGCTTTCATGGCACACCAATCCATTTTAAAAATGAGTACATAAAGCACTCACTCCTTTTACTGTCTTAATAACGCTTTACATTATAAATTTTAACTAAATACAGGTTTATCTGAAATTGCTTATTTGTTTAGAGGAAATCTCTTACATGTTTATAAAGTAAATAGGGTGTGAACTCGAATGGCAGATTTTCAGATTAAAACTAATCCTAAAATATGAAATATGCAACTGGTCATACCTATTTTATTGCTAGGTATTGACTGGAAGGGCGATATCAATAAAATAGCCCAGCTTTTTAGATCAGCTACCGTTGATCCAAAAACAACTCCCACACTTTTTTAGAGTAACTTATGCCAAACGTGTCTACTTGCATCACTTATGATGCATCGACGTCACTCGTGATGATGACGTTAAGAGGGACTGCTAGTGCACAGGATGTGATTAATTTTTACCAAATTGCCCAACAATACTCGGTATTATATGGGTCAGAAAAAATACTCGTTGACGTGTCTGAATTGACTCACAACTTCGCACCTGCTGATTTATTCACCATCATGCCGGAAGTGGCAAACTCTTTGAAAGAAGCTGTAGTGGCTATTGTGGTAAGTTTTGATGGATTTATGCACGATTTATTTATGCAAAAAGCAAAGCGCTATAACTTACAGGCTGAAAACTTTGAATGTTTTAACAAAGCTAAAAACTGGTTAGTGCATCAATAAATGCTGAGCTTAGCTATTGGAAATATATTTGTATATCTGGGCTTACAAATACCGCTAATTTTTAGCTTTTTTTGTGCTAATAATCGGGATGTTTAACGCCAAAACCTAGCAATTCAATACGTAACCTTTTAAACTGTTTAGCCAATTAATAATTATAATTTGTTATGACAGCAACTAGGATAGATGCAAGCAAACTAGCTCAAAAATCTGAGCCGTTTAGCTTCAATGAACAACAAAAAAACTCTCTTTTTGCCCAGCTTAAAAAGCAGCGTGGCATCTTATCTCAATCAGATATTTCTTCTCTTTGTCAGCAGTTCGAAGTTAGCCAACTTGAGTTACAAAAAGCCTGTGTACCCGTCGCAAGTTTATTTTCTGTCGCACCTATTTCTAAATTTTATGTGGGTGCTGTTGCAGTTGGGTTAAACAAACAAGGCGAAACAAACTTTTATTTTGGTGCTAATGTCGAGTTTTCTCATCAAGCATTAAGTTTGGTAGTACATGCTGAGCAATCAGCGATTAATAATGCGTGGCTTAACGGCGCGCAAGCAGTTCAAAAAATTGCTATCAGTGATGCACCTTGTGGTTATTGCCGTCAATTTATGAATGAATTGAGCACCGCAGACTCACTTGAGATTTTATTGCCAGAACGGGACTTTAACCTACATGAGTTGTTACCACATTCATTTGGTCCAAAAGATTTAGGTAATGAAGAATGCTTGTTTTCACATAAACAAAGAGATAAGCAATTTGCAGAAACGAGTATTAACGATGAAAAACTAGTTCAGTTGGCGCTTAATGCATACGTACCATATACAGGTAACTTTAGTGCTGTTAGATTAAGTACATATACAGAAGGTGACTTTTACGGAAGCTATGCTGAAAATGCAGCTTATAGTCCAAGCCTTTCTCCGCTACAAAGTGCGTTGAGTCAGTTTTATCTTGCGGGTTTAACTTTTGATGATAAAACGGTTAAGTCAATAACCTTGCTAGAAACACAAGGCGCAGAAAATCAGTATGAGGTGGCTAAAAGTGTGCTGGCAAGTTTTGAAAACCCACCAGCATTTGAACACTGTGTTGCTAAACTAGTTAACGATTAGTTTAGCAATAGTTTTGCAGCTTCAATGACGACGGCGACTGATTTTTTCTCAATCTCGCCGTGGTCAACATTAGGAATTTCTTGTTTAGTACGATTTACTAATACACCTGCAACACACGCTGCACGCAAGCCAAGTGCTGCACACATAGTAAATAGTGTTGCTGATTCCATTTCATAATTCATCACGCCTAGTTTTTGCCATTCTTCACAGCTGCCTTGGAATGAACGAGGAACATAGCCAGAATAGGTATCGTAACGTTCTTGTCCTGGATAGAAGGTGTCACTAGATGCTGTAATACCAATATGGAAGCTAATCCCTAACTTATCACACGCATTTACCATAGCTTGAGTAGCAAAAAAGTCAGACACTGCAGGATAGCTTAGCGGTGCGAAATGCTGGCTTGCGCCGTCTAAACGAACTGAGGCTTGGCTAATTAAAATGTCGCCTTCATTAATGTGTGGCTGAATAGCACCGGTCGTGCCAATTCGCAAAAAGGTATCTATACCTAGCTGGGCAAGTTCTTCAACAGCGATTGATGTAGATGGTCCGCCAATACCGGTTGAACAAACTACAACGCTATGGCCGTTTAGCTCACCTCGGTATACATGAAATTCACGGGTCTTCGCTAAGCATTCTGGGTTATCGAGAAGTGTTGAAATGCGTGCTGAGCGGTCAGGATCGCCTGGGACAATCGCAAGGGTTGCGCCGTTTAAGTCCTGACGAGTAAGCCCTAAGTGAAATACCTTTTCCATTATTAAACCTTATTTTTGTCTAAAGCGTAATACTTTAATCATATGTGTTTAAAGTACAGGACAGATGTCCTATTAGATTACGAATGTTGCAAGAATTGCACAGATAACCTAAACCTAAAGAAGTAACGATAAAAGAGGATATATTATGCCTGCTTCATCTTCTATGAGTAAACACCATGAGTTTGCACGCTGTTTAGAAAGCTCGAAAATTTCAATCGGTGCGCCTTTTCATTGGTTGGCACTCGCATTTAAAGATATCGCTAATGCTCCCATACTAAGTCTAGTATACGGATTAGTATTTACCTTGATACCTGCGACTATCATGTATTTTGTTTATCAGTTTGATACACACTTGGTTATTTTACCTGCCGTAGTTGGCTTTGCACTAATAGGCCCTGCATTTGCCGCTGGTCTTTATGATGTTGCTTGGGAGCTTGAAAAAGGTCACAAGCCCACTTTGATGCACAGTCTTAAATCGATGTTCAGAAACCCTGCAGGTGAATGGGGATTTGCCGTGTTGTTAATGGTGATTATGATTGTATGGATGCGTTTAGCAGCTCTTATTCATGCATTGTACCCGAACGTTGTTAACCCGACTTTTGAGCAGTTATCTGCATTCTTAACGCTCGGCAGTATTGTCGGCGGTATCTTGCTGGTGACTGTATTCGCTATTTCTGCATTTACCCCGCAAATTATGATGGAGCGCCGTGTTGATATTATGACTGCGGTAATTTCTTCTATGAACGCGGTTAAAACAAATTTTGGTGCCATGGTTGTTTGGGCTGGGTTAATTCTGTGCTTAGTGTTTGTAGGCTTTATTACTGGCACTGCTGGTTTTATTGTCATTATGCCTTTATTGAGCTACGCCAGCTGGCATGCGTATATTGCCGTTATCAAAACCAAGAAGCCAAGAGGCTATGAATAATGAGTATTCACTTCGCTTGAATATAAATCTATAGCGGCAATCGAGTAGGTTGCCGCAAAATTTGACTTTCTTTTCGCGCATGTTATACCTGCCCAAATACAGCGCTCTTATTTAACTAGAGCAGTTTAAATTCTTCTGCATTAAAATTATAACCTTTTAATTTCAGAGAGTTATAAGTTTGGTTGGGCAAGTATTTGTTTAGCCTCAAAAATCTAAACGATACACAAACCTGATTGCGTAACTTTTTTATTACGCATGAATATGCAGATAATGATCAGCGGAGTAGAGATGAGTAACACACAAAAAGCATTCCATGAAAAACTAAGTCAGTGTCTTTGTCCTCCTGGCGATGGCGTATTTACAGTCAATACAGCAAAAGAACGTAAAGATGCGCTGCGTACTAAATTATACGGCCAAACAGACAATGTTGATGTGCTTTGGAAAGAGTCACTTGAAACACTGACTGACTCTGAACACAAAGCCGTTATTTTAGGAATTAGCTCTGACTGTGGCGGTGGTATCTTACGTGGTGCTAATTGGGGACCATTGTTTTTGCGCTCTACTTTGATTGATCAACAACCTCAAGCTCGCGCTTTTGATTTGGGTGATGTACGTGTAATCCCGCATTTATTACATGATAAATACCTTAACGATGCGACTATCACAAACTGCCAAAAAGCGTTATATGCAGATGAAAACAGTGAATACCATGTATCACCTTTGTCTATCACCGAAGATGTTTGTGATGGCTTTTATGCAAACTATCCTGATAAGGGTATTTTTGGTATCGGTGGCGACCATTCAATTAGCTACCCGCTGACTAAAGCTTACTTAAAAGCAAAACGTGATGCAGGTAAACGCACCGCAATCATTCACTTTGATGCTCATACTGACTTATTAGTTGAACGTTTAGGTATCGATTTATGTTTTGGTTCATGGTGTACACATATCCTTGAGTATTTACCGGCGCCGCGTAATTTAATTCAATTTGGTATTCGCTCTAGTGGTAAGCCTAAGCAACATTGGGAAGACACTTTTGGTGTTAAACAACATTGGGCCCACGAAATCATCGAACGTGGTGCTAAAGCAGTTGCTGAAGAGGTAATTGCACAACTTAAGGCTGATAATGTAGATGAGCTTTATGTAAGCTTTGATATTGATGCACTTGATGAAAGTTTTGCTTCAGCGACAGGGACACCAGAAGCAGGTGGCTTAACACCACAACATGCTTTAGATATTCTAGTTGCGTTGGCTGACGAGTTCCCAATTACTGGTGCTGACATGATGGAAATTGCGCCATTCACAGACAGCTCATTAATCGGTCAAACAAGTTCTGAAACAACACTTAGAGAAGGTGCTAAAATCTCAGCATTTTTGATTAATGCAATAAATAAGTAATTGACTCTAGGGCGGAAACACCCCGTTTCCGCTCATTCCTTTTTACTAAATAATATTTCAATATCCGCAACTTCGAGCT
>NZ_JAKEVN010000176.1:0-4965 GCF_022398505.1 Pseudoalteromonas sp. Isolate3
TAATATTAGTTCGTTATGTTACATCCTCGATTAAGAACAGTCGTATTTGCGTTTTTTATGGCGCTGTTTATGTCTGGATTTATGTCTTTAGTGATCAGTATTTTTAACCTTGGTTTAATCGATAACATTGCAGCCATTTGGCTTAAAGCATGGGCTTTTGCTTTTTGTGTCGCATTTCCTACCGTTATTTTAGTCGCACCTGTGGTTCATAAGTTAACCAATAAATTTATCAGAGCACCGTTGTGATAGCCGAACGCCCAAAACAATTTCTTTTTATTGCACTATTTTTAGCATCGGCCTTACCTTTTGTTGGCTCTGCTACGGCACTAGTTGTTGGCGCTTTGTTTGCTATGGTTTTAGGTAATCCATTTGCAGTTCAGTCACAAAAAATTAGTAAATGGATGCTAAAGTTAGCGGTTATTGGCTTAGGCTTTGCTGTTGATTTTAGTCAAGTAATAGAAGTAGGGCGCAGCTCAATTGTACTTACTATTGTCAGTATTACCGCGATTATTGGCCTTGGCGAAATTTTATCTCAGTTGTTTAAGTTAAATAAAAATACCGGTGTACTCATATCATTTGGTACTGCAATTTGTGGTGGTAGCGCAATTGCAGCAATGGCGCCAGTTATCAAGGCAAAAGATCACGAAGTCGCGATATCTTTAGCTGTAGTTTTTTTACTTAACGCACTTGGCTTGGTGTTATTTCCAATGATTGGTCATTATTTGGGCCTGACTGAGCAGCAATTTGGGGTATGGGCGGCACTGGCTATTCACGATACTAGTAGTGTAGTTGGGGCCTCAGCTGCTTATGGCGCATCAGCTCTTGCAATTGCCACCACTATCAAGCTCACTAGAGCGATGTGGATCATACCGTATACTAGTATCGCAGGTGTTTTTTGGAAATCAGATGAAAAAGCCAGTATCCCATTGTTTATATTTGGGTTTTTAGCGGCTGCATTGATCAACTCAAGCTTCCCTGAGTACCAAACACTCTGGCATGCACTTAATGTTGGCGCTAAACAAGTTTTGGTAATGACCTTATTTTTGATTGGGAGTGGTTTATCAATTTCGGTCTTAAAACAAGCGGGCATTAAACCTTTTATCATGGCGATGATCTTATGGATCATTGTCAGCAGTATTATTTTACTACTTATTGTAGACGGATTTATTTCATGAAAAACGCTTTATTAACTTCTTCAATAGCACTGACTGTAGGCTTATTTGCTAACAATGTATCGGCTGCTGATTTACGAGTTGCCACCTTTAACGTAAGTATGGACGCAACCAACTATGCAAAAAAAGGTGAAGCGATTGATAAAGATGCTTTAAGCAAAGCTTTAGCGAGCAACCACCAGCAAATACGCAACATTGCCGAAATAATTCAGCGTGTAAGACCGGATGTTATTTTACTTAATGAGTTTGATTATATTGATGCAGACAAAGGCATCAACGTATTTCGTAAAAACTACCTGCAAGTATCACAAAATAAGCAGGTTGCTATCGATTACCCGTATTACTTTATTGCCCCCGTTAACACCGGTTTAGCTACCGAGTTTGACCTAGATAACGATGGTGTAAAGGGGCATTACAAAGGTGATGCTCAAGGTTTTGGCTTCTTTGAAGGGCATTATGCAATGGCTGTATTGTCGCGCTATCCAATCGATTTAGATAAAGCGCGCACACTACAAACATTCAAATACAAAGACATGCCAAATGCACAAATGCCTATAGACCCTAAAACAGGTAAAGATTGGTATTCTGCGGAGGAATGGCAAGCAATTCACCTAAGCTCTAAATCATTTTGGGATTTACCTATTGATGTAAAAGGAAAAACGCTTCATTTGCTTGCTTCGCATCCAACGCCGCCAGTATTTGATGGTGATGAAGACCGTAACGGTAAGCGTAATCATGATGAAGTACGCCTGATTGCAGACTACATCAATAATGCTAACTATATTTATGATGATAAAGGCCAAAAAGGGGGCTTAAAAGCGAAAAGCCGCTTTGTGATTGTGGGTGATTTAAATGCTGCGCCAGAAGGGGGGAAGGCTCGCCCGAATACCACAGACCAAATTTTAAAAAACCCATTAGTGAATACCTCTTTTACGCCAACAAGCAAAGGTGCTAAAGAGTCGTATAAAGAAGATTTCGCTAAAAACTATACCGCTTATTGGCAAGCTCGTGCTGATTACGTATTACCATCAAATTATGGTATTGAGATTAACGATGGTGGAGTTTTTTGGCCACAGAAAAGCTCTGAACTGTTCCGTTTAATTAAAGATCGTAACGCATCGTCTGATCACCGTATGGTATGGCTTGATATCAGTTTAAAATAAGCTGTTATTAAACGGAAAAGTTTGGCTGTTTATCCTATAAAAATTGCTATTTCATCAGTGCTTCTGCTTAAATAAGGCGAATTATAATAACCCGTAAGAAGCACTATGAAATTCAAAACCACTGCTAATAAAACGTTAGTGGCTCTCGCAGTCGCATCTAGCTTCATGCTAGCAGGTTGTCAATCAACCGCCTCAACGCCTTCTGAAGAACAAGTTACCAATGTAGCCCCAGTTGTTGCTACTCCTGCCGATACAGGTTCAGCTGAAATCACGTTAGAGCAAGCAATGGCTCATCCTGATTGGTTAGGTCGTCAGCCTGAGCGTGCTTTCTGGAACGGTGATTCTAACAGTATCGTTTATGCACAAAAGCAACAAGGCAATGAGTTACGCGATTTATACGTTCAAGCGGTAAATAGCCAATCTGCATCACAATTAGCGTTAAATAAACTACACACTGTAGGCGCTAAAAACGCAGTTTACTCAGCAGATAAAAAGCAACAGGCTTATGCATTTGAAGGTAATATCTTCATTAAAAACTTAAGCTCTGGACAAATTACGCAAATTACACACGACAGCGCAAAGCAATCAAAACCACAGTTTTTAACTGATGGTAGCCTTGCTTATCGCCAAGGTAATGCATTTTATAAAGTTGATTTAGCAACGGGTCGTCAAGTTGAATTAGTTAACTTACACCTAGATGATGCACCTAAAGGTGTACAAGAGCCAGACACTTATATTGCAAAAGAGCAACACAAACTAATTGATTACATTGCGCTTACTCATAAAAACAAAAAAGATCGTGAAGAGCGTAAAGCACAAATCAACGAACAAAACGACAGCATTGCTAACGCACAGTTTTACTTAGGTAAAGATAAACGTTTAGCAGATGTACAGCTTTCACCAAATGGCCAAGCACTTGTTGCAGTAACCACAGAAAACCGCTCATGGCGCGATGAAGGCGATATCATGCCTAATTACATTGCCGATGATGCACGCGTAAAAGCAGAAAAAGTACGCCGTCGTGTTGCTGATGAAAAACCAATCAGCTCAGACGTTGTTTACATCGACCTTAAATCAGGCGAGCAAACAACTCTTGCATTCGATACTTTACCTGGTTTTGATGAAGACGTACTTGCAGCTGTTAAGAAAGAAAATTACGCCCGTGATGGCAAAACTTATAAGTCTGAAAAAGCACCACGTGCCATCAACCTAATGATGGATTGGGGTTGGGACCAGAGTGCTATCCAATGGAACACAGACGGTTCACAAGTGGCTCTTATGCTTGAAGCATGGGACAACAAAGACCGTTGGTTAGCCACTGTTGATACACAAAACAACAAGCTTGTTTCACAACACCGTCTACATGACGATGCGTGGGTAAACTATGCATACAATGATTTTGGTTGGTTGAACAACTCAGATACCCTTTACTATTTATCTGAAGAGTCTGGTTACAGCCACATTTACAAAAAGCCACTAAACGGTAAAGCAACGCAACTAACTAAAGGCCAATTTGTTGTTTCTAACTTAACGTTAACGGATGATAACTCAGCGATTTACTACAAAGCTAACGTTGAGCACCCAGGTCTTTACGAAATCTATCGTGTAAACCCTGCAAACGGTGAATCTGAGCAAGTAACCAACCTCGATGGTATGACTGACTACCAGTTAAGCCCAGATGAAAGCAAACTATTGCTAACTCACTCAAAAATTATGTCGCCACCTGAGCTTTATGTTGCTGCTGCAAAAGCAAATACCCAAGCAACTCAGTTAACGCACACGGTCTCTGATGAGTTCTTAGCGAAAAAACTAATTGCACCTAAGATTGTTGCTGTGCCTTCAAGCCACACTGATCAGCCAATTTACGCAAAAGTATATTACCCAGCTGATTATAAAGAAGGCGAAACGGGTAAAAACCGTAAAGCGGTTATCTTTAACCACGGTGCTGGTTACCTACAAAACTCACACATGGGTTGGTCTGGTTACTTCCGTGAGTTTATGTTCCACTCACTATTGGCTTCAGAAGGCTACGTAGTAATGGACATGGACTATCGTGCATCGAAAGGTTACGGCCGTGATTGGCGTACAGCTATTTACCGTCAAATGGGTACGCCTGAGATCCAAGATTTAGCAGATGGCGTAAGCTGGATGGCAGACAATGCAAACGTAGATACACAAGCTGTAGGCACTTATGGTGGTTCTTACGGTGGTTTCATGACGTTTATGGCGCTATTCACACAGCCTGATTTATTCAAAGCAGGTGCTGCACTTCGTCCGGTAACTGATTGGGCTCACTACAATGGTCCTTATACGTCTAACATCTTAAACCACCCAGATATTGATCCAATTGCCTATGAAA
Organism: Pseudoalteromonas sp. Isolate3; assembly: GCF_022398505.1. Taxonomy (NCBI): domain Bacteria; kingdom Pseudomonadati; phylum Pseudomonadota; class Gammaproteobacteria; order Alteromonadales; family Pseudoalteromonadaceae; genus Pseudoalteromonas; species Pseudoalteromonas sp. Isolate3. Next base: position 4,695 of record NZ_JAKEVN010000176.1, read on the forward strand.
AGAGCTCACCAATTTATTTTGCTGAAGGTCTTAAGAGCCATTTATTGATTAATGCGCCTATGGTTGATGACAATGTATTCTTTCAAGACTCAGTACGTTTAGTACAGCGCTTAATTGAGCTTGAAAAAGAAAACTTTGAAACAGCTATCTTCCCAGTTGAACCACATGGTTTTGTTCAACCATCAAGCTGGTTAGATGAATACCGCCGTATTCATAAGCTATTTAAAGAAACCCTTTAACTTTTAGACCAATTTAGAACTGACTAATAAGC
>NZ_JAKEVN010000177.1:0-4853 GCF_022398505.1 Pseudoalteromonas sp. Isolate3
ATAATTACAAATACCTGAATATTGTCCTTGAACTTACTACGTGCAATAAGTTAGTTTTCGTTAACGGTCTATGTTAGGAATGAGGAAAGAACATGCAATCGTGGAACCCAGACAGCTGGAGAAAACTGCCGATACTTCAGCAGCCAGAGTACCCAGATCAAGAAGCCCTTAAATCAGTTGAGGGACAATTAAAAAGCGCACCACCTTTAGTATTTGCTGAAGAGACGCGTAGCTTATACAAACAACTAGAAGCTGTATGTGAAGGCAGAGCTTTCTTATTGCAAGGCGGTGATTGTGCTGAGTCATTTAGTGACTTTAATGCTGCAAACATTCGCGATACATTTAAAACACTTTTACAGATGGCCGTTGTTTTAACTTATGGTGGTAAGTGCCCTGTAGTTAAGATCGCCCGTATGGCTGGTCAGTATGCTAAACCACGTTCGTCAGATTACGAGACAATTGATGGTGTGTCATTACCTTCGTACCGTGGTGATATCATCAATAATTTTGAATTCACAGAGCAAGCTCGAGTACCAGATCCACAGCGATTAATGACGGCATATCATCACAGTGCAGCAACGTTAAATCTATTACGCGCATTTGCTCAAGGTGGCTTAGCGGATTTACACCAAGTAAACCGTTGGAACATGGGTTTTGTTGCAGCAAACCCACTTAAAGAGAAGTACCAACAGTTAGCGGATAGAATTCAAGATGCACTTGAGTTTATGGAAGTGTGTGGTATTGACTCAACTGTTGCTCCAAGCCTAAAAGAAACAGACTTATTTACATCACACGAAGCCTTATTACTAGGTTACGAAGAGGCACTTACACGCCGTGACCACTTATCAGGTGACTGGTACGATTGTTCTGCACACTTTGTTTGGATTGGTGAGCGTACTCGACAATTAGACCACGCGCATATCGAATTCTTTAAAGGTATTAAAAACCCAATTGGCGTAAAAGTTGGCCCGGGTATGGACCCAGATGAACTTATCAAGCTTATTGATGCAGTCAACCCAGATAACATCCCTGGTCGCTTAACTTTAATCACACGAATGGGTGCTGATGTTCTTCCAGAAAAGTTACCGGCTCTCGTCCGTAAAGTACAACAAGAAGGCCGTAAAGTTATTTGGAGTTCCGATCCAATGCATGGCAATACAGAAAAAGCGAGTTCAGGTTATAAGACACGTAGCTTTAATAATATTCTTCGTGAAATCAGCCAGTTCTTTGCAGTTCACAAGGCCGAAGGTTCTTACCCAGGTGGTGTTCACCTTGAGATGACAGGCCAACATGTAACAGAGTGTACTGGTGGTGCGTATGGATTATCAGATGAAGATTTAGCTCAACGTTACCGTACACAGTGCGACCCACGTTTAAATGCGGATCAAGTATTAGAACTTGGTTTCTTAGTTGCTGATTTATTAAAAGACGCACGTAAGTAACATCCTAAGTTATCCAAAAAAGGCTGTAACGTGCAGCCTTTTTAATGTCCGATACTAAATTAAGTTAGTACTTACGTCTTTCAAGACCTGTATCAGATATAATTTTCGCAGATATTTCTTCAACTGAATGATGTGTTGAATTGAGATATTGAATCTTCTGTTTTTTATAAAGCATTTCTACTTCACGTACTTCAATACGACACTGTTTTAAAGACGCATATTTTGAATTCGCCATACGACGCTGTCGAATATCCGCAAGGCGAACAGGGTCAATAGTTAAACCAAATAGTTTATGTTTGTAAGCCTTTAAACATTCAGGCAAAGTGCCTCTTTCTAAATCATCTTCTGTAAGAGGGTAGTTAGCCGCTTTAATACCATATTGCAATGCTAGGTATAAGCTAGTCGGTGTTTTACCACTTCTGCTTACACCTACTAAAATAATATCTGCTTCTGAGTAGTTTTTAATATTAGCACCATCATCATTAGTCAACGCATAGTTAACTGCGTCAATGCGAAAATCATAACTTTTCTCGTGCATTGAATGAGTTCTATGTACTTTTGGTACAGGTGCAACTTCTAATTCTTGAGAAATTTTATCGCTATATTGTGATAAAAAGTCATAGCAAACCGCACATGAAGATTTAATTATCTCACTTAGCTCATGATTAACAAAAGTAAAAAATACTAATGGCTGTTCGCCATCACGCTGTGCGGTTGAATTGATCAAGTTCTTAACTTCATTCGCTTTTTTTTCAGTTTCAACGAAAGGAATTGTTTTGTGATTAAAATCCACAGGAAACATTGATAAGGTCGCATGACCAAATACTTCAGAAGTGATTGCTGTTCCATCAGAAATATAAAATGCAGTTCTCATATTTAACCTTTTTATTACCTTTATCTGCAAAATAGGGGCTTCACGGTTTACGTGAGGTCTGTTGCCAGTGTAGAATGACTACGACCTTTTTAGAAGGTTTTCTTTCTTAACTCTCACAGTTAGTACTACAATTTGTTTATGGAGAAAGATCCGTGCAAGAATACGTTCTCTGGTATCAAGAGCTTGGTATGCAAGATGTTCCACGTGTTGGCGGTAAAAACGCTTCACTGGGTGAAATGATCTCAAACCTAGCTAACGCTGGTGTTCAAGTGCCAGGTGGTTTCGCTACAACCGCTGATGCATTCAACGAGTTTCTAGAGCAATCTGGGTTAAACTCAAAAATCCACGACATTTTAGACACATTGGATGTGGATGATGTAAATACACTCGCTAAAGTCGGTGCCGAAATCCGCCAATGGATTATTGATACACCATTCCAACCTAACCTAGACCAAGCCATCCGCGACGCATATAGCCAATTACATGGCGACGCATCACAAGATGTTTCATTTGCAGTTCGCTCATCAGCTACAGCAGAAGACATGCCAGACGCTTCATTCGCAGGACAACAAGAAACGTTTTTAAACGTACGTGGTATTGATGCAGTAATGACTGCCATCAAACACGTGTTTGCCTCACTATTTAATGACCGCGCTATTTCTTACCGTGTACACCAAGGTTATGATCACCGTGGTGTTGCATTATCAGCGGGTATCCAACGCATGGTTCGTTCAGATAAAGCAGCTTCAGGTGTTATGTTCAGTATTGATACTGAATCTGGCTTTGAAGATGTTGTATTTGTAACTTCAAGCTATGGTCTTGGTGAAATGGTTGTACAGGGTGCTGTAAACCCAGATGAATTTTATGTTCACAAACCAACACTTGCTAACGGTAAACCTGCTGTAGTTCGCCGTAATATTGGTTCAAAAGCAATCCAAATGATTTACTCTGCGGATGAATCACACGGTAAGCAAGTTGAAATTGTTGACGTAGATTCTTCGCTTTCAAACAAATTCTCAATCACAGATGCTGAAGTTCAAGAACTTGCAAAGCAAGCTGTGATCATTGAAAAACACTACGGTCGTCCAATGGACATCGAGTGGGCAAAAGACGGTAACGACGGTAAACTTTACATCGTTCAAGCACGTCCAGAAACAGTTCGTTCAAACGAAGACGCTAACGTAATGGAGCGTTTCCAATTAAATGGTACAAGCACAGTTGTTGCTGAAGGCCGTGCAATTGGCCATAAAATTGGTTCAGGTACAGTTCGCGTACTAGATTCAATTGACGAAATGGACAAAGTACAACAAGGTGACATTCTAGTTACTGACATGACTGACCCAGACTGGGAGCCAATCATGAAACGTGCCGCTGCGATTGTTACAAACCGTGGTGGCCGTACTTGTCACGCAGCGATCATTGCTCGTGAATTAGGTATTCCTGCTGTTGTTGGTTGTGGTAATGCAACTGATTTAATTAAAGCAGGCCAAGATGTAACAGTATCGTGTGCCGAAGGTGATACAGGTTACATCTACGAAGGTATTTTAGATTACGAAGTACTTACTTCACGCGTTGATGAAATGCCAGAATTACCAATGAAAGTTATGATGAACGTGGGTAACCCTGATCGTGCATTTGACTTTGCACGTTTACCGCATGCTGGTGTTGGTCTTGCTCGTGTTGAATTCGTAATCAACCGTATGATTGGTGTTCACCCTAAAGCGCTTCTTAATTTTGATGCGCAATCTGATGAGCTTAAAGCTGAAATTTCAGAAATGATGGCTGGTTATGAATCGCCAGTTGAATTCTATATTTCTAAGCTTGTTGAAGGTATTGCAACACTAGGTTGTGCGTTTGCACCAGAGCGTGTAATTGTTCGTATGTCTGACTTCAAGTCGAACGAATATGCAAACCTTGTTGGCGGCCAGCAATATGAGCCGGAAGAAGAAAACCCAATGATTGGTTTCCGTGGTGCAGCACGTTATATCTCTGAAGATTTCCGTGACTGTTTCGCGCTAGAGTGTGAAGCGATTAAACGTGTTCGTAACGAAATGGGTATGACTAATATCGAAATCATGATCCCATTTGTTCGTACACTTGAAGAAGGTAAACGCGTTATTGAACTACTTGAAGAACATGGCCTTAAACGTGGCGAAAATGGTCTTAAAGTAATCATGATGTGTGAATTACCATCAAACGCTTTACTAGCAGATGAGTTCTTAGAGTATTTCGATGGTTTCTCTATCGGTTCAAACGATTTAACTCAGTTAACATTAGGTCTTGACCGTGATTCTGGTTTAATTGCACATCTATTTGATGAGCGTAACCCTGCAATCAAGAAACTATTATCAATGGCAATTCAAACTGCTAAAGCAAAAGGCAAATACGTAGGTATATGTGGTCAAGGTCCTTCAGATCATGAAGATTTTGCAGCTTGGTTAGTAGAGCAGGGTATTGATTCTGTTTCTCTAAACCCTGATACAGTATTAGAAACTTGGTTATATCTTGCTAAGAAATTAGCAGACTAAGTACTTTAT
>NZ_JAKEVN010000178.1:0-4727 GCF_022398505.1 Pseudoalteromonas sp. Isolate3
GTAAATAATTGAATAGTGATAGATTTTAATATTAGTTTTTAAATTAAATGAACTGCTAAAAATACACTCAAATGGTATAGTAAGGTTACTTTGATTATTAAAAAGCGTCGTCTATGTATCGTTTATTTGAGCGGATGACCAATCCGTTTCCGAAAGAGCAACCTTCTCAACCACCTAATAGCTTATTCGCCTTTTGTCGTCATTATACGCGAGGCATGGAACTCTCATTGCTATTAATGTCTTTAAGCGCAGCTGCACTCGCGATTCTAGAAGTCTCGCTTTTTAGTTATATGGGGCAATTAGTTGATTGGCTCGGTCAATACACCCCAGATACCTTATTTATTGAGCAGCAGGCTGAGCTTACAAAAATGGCAATTGTGCTGCTGGTAGTATTGCCCATAGTTGTATTTTTTCACTCAGCAGTGTTACATCAAGCGCTACTGGGTAACTACCCTATGTCTATCCGTTGGCTAGCGCACCGTTATTTGCTTCGTCAAAGTGTTAGCTTTTATCAAAACGAGTTTGCCGGTCGTATTGCGACAAAAGTAATGCAAACCTCATTAGCCGTTCGTGAGTCAGTGATGAAACTGCTCGATGTATTAATGTATATCGTAGTCTACTTTGGTGCCATGGTGTTTTTAGTTGCTGAATCTGACTTGCGTTTGATGTTGCCATTATTGGTTTGGCTAGTCCTTTATGCAGCAATTCAAATGTATTTTGTACCCAAGCTTAAGAAAGTAGCCAGCTCACAGGCTGATGCGCGCTCAGAAATGACCGGTCGTGTGGTTGATAGCTACACTAACATTTCAACAATCAAATTGTTCTCGTACACACAGCGAGAAGAACAATACGCAAAAGCCAGCATGGATGTGTTTTTACAGCCGGTATATAAACAGATGCGTTTAGTTACCAGCTTAAACTTTTCTATCAATACTCTTAATTACTTGCTGGTATTTAGCATTGCCGCTTTGTCATTGTATCTGTGGTCTATTAGCGCCATCAGTGTCGGAGCTATTGCCATTGCAGTGAGTTTATCTCTAAGATTAAACGGCATGGCACAGTGGATCATGTGGGAGATCAGTAGCCTGTTTGAAAACATTGGTACTGTTGCTGATGGTATGAAAACGCTATCAACACCGATTGAAGTGGATGATAAAGCAAACGCGAGTACACTTGCCGTTGATAAAGGGTCGATAAGCTTTGAGAACGTGCAATTTAACTATGGTAAAGCTGCTAATGAAACCCATCGGGGCCCAGTTATCAATGGCTTAAACCTTGATATAAAACCAGGCGAAAAAATTGGTTTAGTTGGCCGCTCTGGCGCTGGTAAGTCAACCTTAGTGAACTTATTGCTACGCTTTTATGATGTTGACTCGGGCACTATTCGTATTGACGGTCAAAACATCGCTGACGTAAGCCAAGAAAGTTTACGAAAACACATAGCTATGGTGACACAAGATACTTCTCTGTTACATCGCTCAGTAAAAGACAACATTCTTTATGGTAGACCTGATGCAACGGAAGATGAAATGCTCGCTGCTGCAAAGCAAGCTAAAGCACTTGAGTTCATCGAAGACTTAGAAGATAGCAAAGGCAATAAAGGCTTTGCTGCACAAGTCGGGGAGCGAGGTGTGAAGCTTTCAGGTGGTCAGCGACAGCGCATTGCAATTGCACGCGTGCTACTAAAAGATGCTCCTATTTTAATATTAGATGAAGCAACGAGTGCCCTTGATTCTGAGGTAGAAGCGGCAATTCAAACTAGTTTAGACGATTTAATGACTGGTAAAACGGTTATAGCAATTGCGCATCGCTTATCAACTATCGCACAAATGGATAGACTCATTGTGCTTGATGAAGGTGGCGTGGTTGAACAAGGTTCTCACCAACAATTAATTTCACAAGGTGGCATCTACGCTGCCCTGTGGTCACATCAAACCGGTGGTTTTATTGGTGTTGAGTAATTAAGTTTTTGTTGTATTTAACTAGCTAACTGGTACTTGTATCTTCAAGCTAGTTATTTACAGTTTCAAATATAATTCAACCAGTTGTATGTAAATTAACAATTACGCTGCTTGATTCCACTAATACTAAACGCTAGTATCGACCCTAATATAAATACAAGAAATTAAATTATGAAAAAGTATATTTTGCTTTTACTATTTGCAGCTAGTTTTCAGACTAAGGCAGATACGTACTATCTAGGTGCTGACTATATGCTCAGTGATATTGAAATTAGTAGTGAAAGTGCTAAACCAACTGCTACCTTCTTAAGAGCAGGTGCCAGCAACAATAATATGGCATTTGAGGCACAGTACTTAATATCAAGTGATGACGACAACATTTACAATTTAGAGTTTGAACTTGAAAAAAGCGCCGCACTCTTTTTTGTTATGCAATCTGATGTGGTTAACGGCTTTGGGCTTGATATTTCATTAGGCTATGCAAAAAACGAAATGATCGTTAATTCAGCATCTGAAAAGCTCCCCACAAATTATAATTATGATGGCTTTGCATGGGGAGTGGCAGTTCACCAGCAGATACCTTATATCAAAAATACACAAGTGAGATTAGCCTACCAATCTTTATTCAAAGGAGACGACGTAGAAATCAGTGGTGTAACACTTGGCCTTACTTACCATTTTTAAATAGCTAATCGAAAGGATTTTCATGAACACGCAGTTGAACGTATCAAAACTTTTCAGTATCTCATTAATTGTTAGCGCTATTTTGGGTTGCGGATCTGAAACTGACTCAACTCAGTTAGCAAAAGAAGTTGAACTTGAAAAGTTACGCCAAGAAGGCACTATCATTGAGTCACTTAGTATTGAAAACTACCAAGTTCGTTTAAAAGAAGGTGACACCCATCAATTGAAAGTAACGGGTATAGATTCAAATGGTGAGTCTAGAGACGTAACCAATGAAATAACCTGGCAAACAAGTGACGAGAGTATTGCTAAAATCAATAGTAATGGCTTGTTAACAGCTCTAAAAAATTCGCCATCTAGCCAAGGGTTAATTACTATATCCGCGACGACTATAAATGATATTAGTGATGAAAAACAAATATCTATTGCAGATGTGGCGGCAGAATCAATTAAATTAAAACAAGTCATTCCTGCAACAGACTCTATCAATACATGCACGCCTGCGAGAGTATCGGCCGATATAACCTACGTTGATGGATATACTGCATTAAATAGCTTGAGAGATATAAACCTAAGTGTCGATGAAAATACTACTGCCAAAATCAATCAGCAAGGCTTTGTATATACATCTGCTGCAGCTGTTGAAAGCACTGTAATTACAGCTGCAATTGGCAATGTTACCGATCAATTATCTGTTGTTGCAGATCCTAGCAATTTAAAAGAAATTAATGTTTCGTTTAATTCGGAACAAGACAGTGAGTTAAACATCAGCGTTGGAGATCGAATCCAACTTGCTGCCAAAGCGGTATATCAAAATGGCAATTCAGAGCAAACAGAAGACATTAGCTCAAGTATCAAGTGGTCTGCAATCAACAGTAACTTTATTGGTTTAACACCAAAAAGTATTGACGATAGTGATTCGACAGCTAGTTTTCTTGCCCTTAAGCCCGGGACCACACAACTATTAGCTGAATGTGGTAATAAGCAAAAGATTACAACAGTACAGATTGAAGGTGACGCTGAACTTGATTCTTTAGAAATTAACGATGGCGCTAGCGAGTATTCAATATCTCCTTTAGGCACTATTGAACTCAAATTGTTCGCGAACTATAGCTCAAATCCAACATCTTTAAATGTAACTGAGTTTGCTAATTGGAGTATTAATAACAGTAACCTAGTAACGACTAAAATAGTAAATGCGGGAACAGCTCAAGCCGCCTACAAGGTTACAAGTACCTCAAATACATTGGGAACAGTATTGATCACAGTTCAATATGACACAGAAATTAGCAGTGTTTTAATGAATATCGAATAGTTACTTTTTCAATTTAAACAACATCAGGTGAGGCATTTAATCTCAATACCTCACCGACCTTTTAGAGTAAACGTAAGCCTATTAACCCCAACATCACCATGTTAGCCATTGCAGCAATTAAAAAGAAATAGCTTCGTGGGCTCGGGTTCTTTTCGGTTGCTATCATATAATACAAAAGCATATGGATAATTCTGGCGATCACATACACCCATATACAAAGCGCAAATGCACTACTATTCAAGTTTAGAAAAAAACCCAGAAATACTGTCGCTAAGAACAACGGACTATTTTCTAAAGTATTCATAAATGTTCGATGCGAGCGAAACACAAAGCTATCATGACTCAAAGAATTATCTATCTTACCGGGCACTGCGTTTGGCTGCTTTGCTTTACTGACAGCCGCGATTATCCACTGAATAGTCAGCATAATTAGATAAACATACACAGCAAAATAGGCTGAAAAAGTAAGTACAGGCATTTCTTATATCCTTTTATTCAACAACAAGTAAGCCTATATCTTGCAAAAACCCGACCAAAATAACCTATTGATTTATAGATACAATTTTTATCAACTTCAAATGTATTACACCATTACTTCGTAAACTGTATAAATTTTACAATTTCAACGTGCTCTTATGTTCTGATGATATCTACAAAGATAATCATCTCTTTTACTTTACCCTAACATTGAGTCTCTATACCCTTAAGATCTTTTTCTAAAACGTTAGCTGTTTTTCATCTTATTGTTAAAACACTAAACAAATAAT
>NZ_JAKEVN010000179.1:0-4601 GCF_022398505.1 Pseudoalteromonas sp. Isolate3
GTTATAAATATTTGTTAGGTTATCAGTCTATTGTGTAGATATCTCAATACTAGAAGAAATATAGCCGTTAATAATCTCGATTTGAGAAGGCAGGCCATAGATAGGCTCTGAAACAGCTTGAATTGGAAAGTTTAGCTTTGGTAAATCAATTGTATTGGGTGTTGATATGCCAAACCAAAAGCTAACTGGTTCATCATCAACAAACAAACATGGTTGTGTATACTCAACCCCAGCTAATCCAACATTAATGTAACCCAAGAATTTATTGCCTATAGCATCAGTAAATTGTGATTTTACAAGTAACTGATTATTTGGGTTTAATGTATCAGCTTCAGATGCTGGTGTTACAATCGTTTCATCAACTGAATCATCCTTACAATACTTAAAAAGCCAAACAGCATGTTCATTAAGATCTTGAACAGTAATTTCCCAACAAAATTTATCCATGACTTTCCTTATCTACCCTAATGCCTGTATATGATAACACTGCTATAAAACGCTAAGTTCACCACGAATTAAATGTAGTTGGTTTTATAAAACCTTTAAATTGTTGTTACTTTTCTAGATCATGGTAAACATTTGGATTCCAAATTTGCATGAACATCTCTGGATTCTCAATTGGTTGAAAACCATATTGCGCGTACAAACCATGCGCATCTCTTGTTGCCAATACCATACGCCTTAAGCCTTGAAGCTCATGGTGAGAGACTATGCTCTCAACTAGCCACTTGCTCAATCCTTTGCCTCGATGGCTCTCTACTATGAATACATCGGCAAGATAGGCAAATGTTGCTTTGTCTGTTATGAGGCGGGCAAAACCTATTTGAGAATTATGGCTATCATAGACACCAAAACAAAATGAGTTTGAAATGGCTGTTTCTAGCGTCTGCTTTGGTATTCCGGACGCCCAGTAGCTTTTTGAAATAAACCTGTAAATTACATCAATATCGAGGTCAGTTTTATCCGTGCTGATTTTATATGCTTGCACCAGTATCCCTTTATGATGTTAACACCTGTTATTTAAGAAGTTTAGTTTTAACAAAGTTCCTAACCGATTGCTACATATAAAATTAGAGCGCATTTTAAACAGGGAATAGCCTACTGACACAAATACTGCCACAACGTAAAACCATTACATTGTTATTAAATTTAAGAATAATAGATTTGCATGTTGTTTATTAGGGGCTTTAATACGCCCCTAATTTTAATTAATTTTTACAAACGCTTTATTAGTTGATCTACTTTTGCCACAACAGGCCATGCAGAAGATTGATAATTGCCTAACACAACTAAAATATACCCCTTGTCCATATACATATTTAGCCTGGCAGTCATACCTAAATGCGAACCATTATGCCCAACAATCGTATTTCCTTCTGAATTTCGGACTGAAAACCCATAGCCCCAGTTTGGCGCATTAAGTTCAGGCTTTGCTGTAAGGGCAACTTTAGAAAGCTCACGACTGAGTAACCCTCCATTTTGCATAGCCAAGGCGAACTTATGTAAATCGCCTACCGTTGAGTATCCACCACCTGCTGGCCCCCCTTTCACTGATTGAAACATTAAGTTTTCAGTTACTTGACCCGTTTCTACTGAGAACCAATAATTCCGAGCAGTGTTCTTGACCGGTACGTCTAGATCAAAACTTCCGCTTTGTTGCATGTTGGCTTTTTGATAAATATTTTTGTTAATGAAATCAAAATAACTTTCGCCAGTAACATTCTCAATAATCTGACCAAGTAATGTCACACCTGTATTGCTATATCGCCATTGTGTTCCAGGTTCAAATGTTGTGTTAATAGACGTGTATAAATGTTGAATATCTTTGAGCGAACGCACTTTATTTTCTATTTCGCTATACCCAGACATATTGCCAATACCCGATGTATGACTTAATAAATGTCGGATCTTAATTTTTTCAAAGTCGCCCTTGCCTAAAAGGCTTTTATCAATAAATTTAGTTAACGAATCATCAAGAGATAGTTTGCCAGCTTCAATCAATTGCAATATAGCAACACTCGTAAACATCTTATTCATTGAGCCAATCTGAAACTTAGTATCTAAGTTATTTTTTACATCATAGCGATGTGAAGCGAGGCCATATGCAGCGTTAAATAAAACATTATTATGTTTGGCAAGTAGGATTGTGCCAGAGAAAGCGCCATTCTTAGCAAGCCTCTCAGTATATTCTTTAACCTCGTTAACTAATTGAGACTCAGTAAATGAACCATTAGAGTCTGGGTTTTGAGGGTCAGCCTCGATATACCAACCCGTAATTGCTTGTAATGGCTCATTATTAAAAAAAATAACCACCTCGTGCTGCATTTCGGAATTTTTTGAATACACTTTACTGATATGTCGTATACGATTATTTGAGGTTTCAAGCTCTGTTGAAATAACATTCAACTCGCCATGGAAAAGTGCGGTGTTGATAGAATAACCAACATATCGATCTTTGCCTGTACCATCCCAACGCGCAAGAGAGTCTGGCGAAAAGTTCTTTACTACAAATCCTTCAACCTTATTTAAATCTTTGCTGTTCAAAACAGTGATGAATTGATTAGCCAAATTATTATAGTCTAGTTCTTTTGTTGCCTGTGCTTGTTGACTAATGCAAGAGATAAAAATTATAAGGGTAATTAAATATTGCTTCACTTTATATTCCTTTTACTATTTATTGATTAAGATGGCACTGGGCCTTTTGATAATTTTTTACTGTTATGAATCGTAAAAAGCGATGAAGCACCAATTAAGAAAACATTAAGAAAGCATTAAGCTTAAAATAACCAATAATAACAACAGGATAAGATTAGCTTTGAGTGTGAGTGAATTGCCAAATCAATTTTGTATTAATGACTTTCTGATTGATGTTGAAACTGGCGAGGTAGTAAGTGAAGGTAAAGTCCAAGTTATAGAACCTAAAGTGATGGCTCTTCTGCTGGTTTTTGCTCAAAGACCGCGACAAGTTCTATCGGCCGAAATGCTTTTTGAAATTGTCTGGCCACAGGCAATTTACAGTCCAAACTCAGTTCGAAGAAATATCGCACTTTTAAGGCAAGCATTGTCTGATGACAACAAAAGCATTATCAAAACACACCCAAAACGAGGCTACAGCCTTGACGCTCAAATACATTTTCCTGATAAGAAAGCAATCACCTCATCTAAAGAACTACTCCACAAAAAATATTTAAAACAAACACTGTTACTTGTCCCTGTTCTATTTGTCTTTATATTGTTTTTTAGTTTCTTTAGCTCAAGTAATGACATTTCTCTAGAGAACCTTGAGCCAGTTACAGCAAGCAATGAAAAAGAACGCTTCATGCAAGTTAGCCCTGATGGGCGGTTTGTCGCTTATATTCAAGCTACCAATAAACCAAACAAGCGAAAGCTTTTAATCAAAGACCTAAAATTAAATTCACATTGGCAACTAAATACAACCTTAAAAGCGTTTACCTATCTTGCATGGGATAAAAACACAAATGCACTGGTTTATTCATTTAAAGGGGAAGAAGGTATCTCATTTAACCGCTTACTACTGAATGAACAGGCTAAAGCAGTAAATGAAGAAAAGCTTTTCTCGCGTAGCGATATTACTTGGAACAGTTTGTTTTTTATAGATGACCAGCAAAACCTTTATTATTTGGCTAATCGAAATAGCTCCGAGCACAGCCGAAATGTAAGCTTGTATCGCCATAACTTGATAACTGGCAATTATGAAAAACTACTCCAGCCAAGTGATGACTTTAAACCTTATAAACTCGCTTTATCACCAGATCAAAAACAATTAGCATTAGTTGGGTTTAATGAAAATGCAATATCTGAAGTAAAGCTTTTAAACTTAGCGAATAGCGAACTTACATCAGTCGGTAAAATCGATCATAACTGGCATTTTATGGATTGGTTTGAAGATGGTGATTCTTTGCTGCTAAGCAATGGCAGTGAGTTAAAGCAACTTAAATTAAGCGGAGAACTAACTACTCTGAATTTTAAAAGCTATAACTTTTTGGTTTATCCCCAAATAGTTAAAGACAAGCTTTATTTTATTGAAGCTAAGTCTGATCAAGATATCTTAATTAGTAGTTTAGATTTACTGCCTACTCCTACCAAAATTATAAACTCTAACACTATTGATAAAGGAGCTGCACTTTCACCGGATGAAAAACACATTGCCTACATGTCAATGAAACATGGACTACCTCAACTTTTTTTAAAAAATATAGAGAATGAAAAAGAAACATTACTTTTTGAGAACACTAAGCAAGAATTTGCTTTATCAAAGCCTATCTGGGACATCTCGGGAACCCGCATAGCAAGCAGTATAAATAACAAACCGTTTATTATTGAGTTTGAACAGAACCAATTCTCAGTCAGATGGTTAAATGAAATCATTGGTGAACCAATAGCGTGGTATAAAAAGTCAGATGCCATTTTGTTTGTTGATAAGAACACTCACAATGACGAGATAGTTAGGTTTAATTTAACTACTAATCAGATAGTGTCATTGAAAACACAATTGACCTATAAAGAAGTCTTTTTAAATGATAAAGACGAATTACTGAGCTTTCACAATGGCCGAGTTATCAGCAATGGAGACACTAACC
>NZ_JAKEVN010000018.1:0-48310 GCF_022398505.1 Pseudoalteromonas sp. Isolate3
CTATTAATTAGTCACTAGAGTAAAAAGTGAAAGTATGACTAATAAATTAGACGAAACAATTTTACATAGGATTAATTTAGCATGACTTTAAAACAAATGACATTTGATGAAATTAAGAAAAGCCTAAAATCACGCGATATAAATTTCACTGATATTGCTAACGCTTTAGAGGTCAGCCTCGGTCACGTTACCAATGTAGCCCGTGGTTCAGCTCATTCTAAGAATGTTGCAAACGCTATTTCACTTTCTCTAGGGAAGTCGCTTACTGAAGTATTCGGCAATCAATACGACGGTTCTACTAAGCGAGGTCCTAAAGACCGTACAGAACGTAAGCAGGTTATCTACGAAGCTCTTAGAAACCAACAGCCAGTACCAGCACCACACAGCATGGCGCAGCAATAAGCAACTTTATAGGTTAATTTCAGGGAATTTTTACCATGACTAATCAAACAAACGCTTTTAAAAGTTTATTACACGAAGATGTACCACCTGAATGTGATGTTTATCACAAGTTTTGCCAATCAGTTAACGTATGTATTCGTCGTAGTGGATACTCACGAGCTCAACTAGCTGATCGTATGAATTATGCTTCAACAAATAATTATCAGGTTGATGAAACTAAGCTAAATAAATGGTTTGCACCAAGCCAGGCAGTTCAAATGCCGGTTCACTTGCTTTCGTCATTATGCTGGGCACTTCAATCAATAGAGCCCGCTACAATTTTACTGTCGCCTTTACTGTTTCTCCCTGTAGATAAGAGAGCGCAAATGCTGCAAAAGCATGCAGAGTTGCAAATGGGGATTGAAGCAATGAAAAAAGACCAGCAATCCATCCTTTCTGAATTATCTCAGGCTGCACCTGACTCACCTCAATTTGAAGTTTCAGACTTTATAGAAGAATAACCAAGGCTTAATTATGACTATCAAAGACCAAGATCCGTCTGAAATTCAGGTTTTCAGTGCTGAAGAGCAACAGCAACTCACGGCAAAGATCGAGAAAATGGCAGGGCACATTCAATTGGTAATGCCCGATTCTGTTGATGAAGCGTGGCAACTGGTTGTTCGTATGGAAGAACAAGCGCTAATTGATACAGCTAAACGTGGCTTACTTTATATGTCTATAAAGTTACACCTAGGCTTCGGTGAGTTTGAACGTAAGTTACGTGATAATTCAATTGCACCACGAACAGCCCAAGAAGCTATAACTGTCGCAAAGATGTTTTTAGCACTGCCTGACTCAAAAACGCGGACGTCCGCGCTTTTGAATATGAACAAAAGCAAGCTGATTGAAATGGCGCGCTTACCTGTTGAAACCGTTGAAGCACTAGACGAAGACGACCTAGAAACACTTAACGAGTTATCTGTACGTGAGTTTCGAAAAGAGATTAAAAAACTCAAAGAGAAGCACACTGAACTTGAAGAGCAGACAGCAACGCTTATTAACGCGCTTGAAAATGAGCGATTAACCAAAGCACCTAAACAACGCTACGAGTTACCAATACTTGTTGCACAGGTGCGTCAAAACGCATTTGCACATAGCGCCATTGTTAATGAGTCACTTGAAGAGTTCATAACCATGGTTGAGCAATTATGTACAAGCCGCGACCTAGACCAAAACCACCGCATTGGCGGCGCTCAAACTACATGGCACTTATGGCTAGGTATTCAACAGCGAATTAACCACATGCTTAACCGTTTAACTGAAGAGTTTGGTTCAGAGAACCTAGTAGGCGCAGAGCAAATTCCACACTTCGCCGAAGACGAATGGCAAGACGCACAAGCTAACCGTGAATACATGCTTGCCATGTTTAACGACCGAATTAAGACCCGCGAGTAGGAGAGAGTAATGCATCCTGCAGTTCAAAAATTTAATAACTTACCAAGTACTGGCTTAGAACTAACCTGGCAAAACGCCAGTGAACCAGCGCGTAAAAAAGCCCAAAGCAGAGCTGTACTGGTTCGTCACTTATTAACCCAAGAGGGTGGTTTACCTAAAGCATTTGCAAATTTAGTTTCAGAGTACCGTGGCAACACAGCAATTAGCTCTGTAACAACAGCAATTAACGCATTAGGTAAATTGCCAGGGCGCGCAACTATTTATAACTGGTGTAATGCTTATAAAGAAAATGGCATTAATGGTTTATTGCCAAACCACAAAGGCAAAGCCCAAACACAATACAGCTGGCTTGCACGTTGTTTAGAACTTTACCACAGCCCAAACAGCCCAAGCTTTGCGCAAGTGGCCGATCAACTAAACAAAGAAGGTTATAAAGCAGAGCACCATCAAGTACGCCGTTTTATTAATGGCTTACCACACGAACTAGGCCCACAAAGCCCGTACCGTATGGGTGCTAAGTTGTATCGTGAAAAGCATAAAGATCACTTATTGCGCTCAACAGAAAACATTAAGCCTGGTGTTTTGTATAACGGCGATGGCCATACGCTAGATGTTTATTTAGCACACCCTAAAACTGGTAAGCCTTACCGCGCAGAGCTTACAGCGTTTCAAGATGTGGGTAGCCGCTGCATTGTTGGCTGGGAACTAGGCTATGCAGAAAGCACGTTAGATACGCTTGCAGCAATAAGCCGTGCTATCAAAGTACACAACAATGTACCTGCCATGTTTTATCTAGATAACGGCTCAGGTTACAAAAACAAATTAATGAACGATGAAACAACCGGCTTTTATGCCCAGTTTGAAATCGACGTAATTTTTGCAATACCAGGTAATGCACGTGTTAAGTGGATAGAACGCTTTTTCTTACACATGGAAGACCGCGTTGGTAAACGTTTTAGTACTTACTGTGGGCGTGATCACGATGACCGCCATAAGCAACTTATCTTAAAAGAAGCAAAGCAGGGTAAACGTAAACTTCCGACTGTTGACGAATGGATAGCCGAGTTTAAAGCTTTTTTAAATGATTACCACAATAGCGAGCACCCTGAAATCAAGGGTAAAACACGCCAGCAAGTATGGGACGAAGGCTTAGAACGTGTACCTCCAGTAGAAGACGATTTTGTCATGCTGCCACGTGAAAAAGTAAATGTTCGCCGTGGCCGTTTCCGCCTGCACCAACGTGACTACAGCGCTGATTACTTACATCAGTTTAATGGCCAAGAGCTAATTGCTGCATACGACTTACACGATGACAGCTACACCAAGCTTTATAAGTTAAACGGTGAGTTCTTAATGTTTGCAAACCTTAAAACCAAGTCGCATGCCGTACCTACATCGCGTATCGAACAAGCCGAAAGCAAACGCCGTGAAGGTCGCTTAAAACGCTTAGATACCAAACGCCGTGAGGTTGAAGCACAAGAAGCAAATGATCGCATTATTGATATTAAAGCGGTTGAAGAACTTGCAGCCCCTGCGACACCAGCAATTGCACATAAACAAGAAGTTAACGTGTTTGAGTTCGATGTAACACCGACTAAACCACAACACGAAATTGACTTAGACGAATTACTTGATCAACCAACTACACGCAAGGAACAAAGCTATGAGCTATAAAATCCCATTTACCTATTCAGACGAGCAAACACTTCGTGTTGAGCTGATCAACCAAGAAATGTCGACGTTAGGTTTAACACCTGAAAAATTAACCTGTGGTTATGCACTGCAGTCAATTAAAGAAACACTGGCTTTTACATGCACCATCGATCCGCAAAAGATTATTGATGCGCTGTGGCAAGAGCTTTTTAACGAAGCCAGCATTAACGATATAAAAAAGCGTAATGACTTTAATAAGTCGTACTCAAAAGCAGACCGTGATTTATGCACACGCATTTGTTTACGCCTGCAATCGCCTGAAATCCGCGACCAAAACATTACCAGTGCGAGTATCGCTGCCAGCATGGGTAAAAGCGCTGCAACTATTAGCCAGCTTATTAATGGTAAATACAATGCCAAACCAAGTAAGCACTTGCATGACATTTGGGCCATTTTACAACCTGCAGAACTTGATCAACCTAAGCAAGCTGCAAAACAAGTAGCAGAGCCTGAAGAACGTAAGCAGGTCAGTATTGTTTACGGTAAGGTGCCGTTTATCCCTACTAGCACTTCTAAGCTTATTGCGATGGCTTGCGACCAAGCAAGACAGCGCCGCCGCTTTAGTGTGTTTGCAGGCCAAGCGGGTTTAGGTAAAACAAAAGGCATTAGCGAGTATTGTCGCAATAACAAAGAAGCCATTTTAATTGCCGGCAGTGAACAAACCAGCAGCACACAAGTACTCGATCAATTAATCCTGGCATTAGGCTTGTCACGTTGCCCAAGCGCCTACAAAAACATGCAAAAGATTATCATGGCGCTGCGTGATACAGACCGCCTGATCATCTTAGACGAAGCCGATAAGTGCAAACCTAATGCGCTTGACCCGTTACGCACTATCAGTGACCAAGCCATTGTGGGTGTAACCCTGGTAGGCAATATTCAATTAGTCGACAAACTTCAAACACAAGAACGCTACGAACTCATTGCAAGCCGTGTGTGCTTTTGGCCAAAACCAATCGGGCAAGTAACGGTTGAAGATATTCAAACCCTATTCATTGAGCTAACCGAAGGAACAATAAAGCTTGCAAGCGACGATGCAGCTTGGTGGCAATGGCTTCACAAGCGTGTTGAAGGTAATGCCCGGGAGTTAGTAGAAAACCTATTACCGCATGTTTTAAACCATGCCGCCAAAAAACCAAATGTTGCGATCGATAAGTTACTTATCAATGGCATTTTCAGTTCAGTACTAAACAAACCAGCAGTTTAAACGTTAGTTAAACACCATTTAAAGAAGGATTAAATCATGGCATTTTCAATCAAATTAAACACACCGCGTTATTCAGCTGAGCTTGCGTTTAGCTCTTTAGTGACTAATGCAGTAATGCTTGCTCTTTTAGCTAAGAAAGACCCACAAGGTGAGCTAATCGACAAATGCAACGGCAACATTAAAGCGGCCTTTGCCACACTAGCTGCAGATAAGCTTTTTAGCATTCACCATGTTCATGAAGTGAATGGCCCAGCGCATACCGCGCGTCGCTTTAACACTATTTGTCGCGAGTTCCCGCTTATCTTTACTGAAGGCATGAAGGACTGGGGAATTAAGATTATCTCGTTAGAGGCATCGCCTCACTTTGAAATTCAAATGTTGGAGGAAAGCGCGTGAGTAATTTGATCCAACAAATCAAGATTGCGCAAAAGGCGGCGGGTATCGATCAAGATACCCACCAACTTAATGTTGCGTATATTTCTAACCAACGCACTAACACGTGTACTGGTTTAACAAAGCTCGAACAACAGCAGCTGCTTGCTCGTTACCGCGCAATGAACCCAAACGCAGGCAAAAAGCAATTACCACCACAGCTTAAAATGATTTATAGCCTGTGGGGCCAATTACACAGAGCCGGTGCTGTAAATGTTGACTCTAAAAGCGCGTGTGAGTCGTTTTGTGAAAACCACTTACAAGGTAAAAAGCTGTATCAAAGCGCCCAGCAATGGCCACACATCATTGAAGTACTTAAACAATGGTTAGCACGCCACAAAGCAAAGCAGGGGGCTTAAATGGCTAATTACCAAGACTATCAGAACTTCACTATCAACCCGCGTAAACAGCCTTATAGCGAGATGGATAGTAAGCGCCCAGTTAAAGCTGAAGACAAACGTAAGTGCCGTATTCGCCGTGATGTTGAAGCGTACCATCAACAGCGTGCAATCGATCGAGAATACGGCCTTGAATACTTATGGGATGAACAGTCATGAACAAACCTGAGTTAGAACTACGCGCATTGCCTTATGGCTTGCGCAAGCTTGTTGAAATTCTAGGTGTCGATAAAACAATCGCATTACTTACTGAACACCAGGGCCAAATGTTTTATATACCTCGTAAGCCAACAGCTAACCATGAAGCCGTTAAAATTTTTGGTATTGAGTTAGTACAAGCCCTGGTTGATGAATATGAAAACAAGCATTACCAAATGCCAATGCTGCATAAAGTACTTCAGCAAATTCGCAACCAAGAGATTTGCTACGCGCTTGATAATAAAACCTGCAGCATTCAGCAGCTGGTAAAGCGCTTTAAGATCACGCGCCAGCAAGTAAGCAGTATTTACAGCACGTATCAACAAGAACGTGTAGGCGAAACACAGTTAAATTTAAGCTTATAGGGGATCATCATGGAATCTATTTCTGATTTGAAAAATGAAGCTGAGCAGTATTTTAGCGAGGCATCGGCTCGTGGTGCCCCTGTTATTACTTTTAAATGCCCGTGCTGCAGTAAGGAGCTTAGAACCTTACAACCACCAAAAGGTGTTATATGGGACACATTGTCTACCTGTTGGCATTGTGGTGCTGGTTTTTTCAAGATAGCGACACAGGACGAAGTACGCGCTCAAGTACCGCCTTCGCTTGGTCATGCAAAACAATAACTTTGTGTTGCTCACTGCTTTGCAACTCAGTGGAGGAAAAAAGCCAAAGCAGTGGCAACTTGAATTTGGTTTAAACCTATTAAACCGTTACATAAATCAACGCAAGTTATTTGGCCTAACAACAACAGGGTTAATGGCCGAATATCACGAAGCGTTTAGAGAAATTAAGGGTAAGAAATGAGTGGAGCAAGAGAAATAGCCGAAAAAGCGGTTGATAATATAGAAGAGCTTTTAAGTGATATGTTCGCAGGTGATTATGCAGATAATGAGGTTTCATTGGGGGTATTAGTAAGCGGTAAAGAAGAGATTCAAGTACAACTTAAAGTAACCCGCTCACCTAGTGATTTTATCGATACGGATTACAGTGACTGGGAAGCCAGTATCAAACAACTCTAATTGTATTTAAACCATGTTTAAACCTAATTTAAATTAATTGGCTTGCCCCTATTGTAATGGCAAGCCTTTTCATTTTAACCTAATAAGACACCCGCAATATACAACGCTGAAAACAACTTTACAGCGGAATGCCCCCCTCTAAATTGATTTACTTAACGCATGACAAAAACAGTGCATGCGCCATTTATTGAGTTATTAGCTCAGCTTATTGTGAAGGCCAAGTCTAAAGACGAGCAAATTGCTATATCACGCCGTTGCCCATTAAAAGATTTGCCAGCACTACGCACACGCGTAAAAGAGCTATTAAACCCAGCGAACCAAAAGCCAACGCGGAAAACTCGTTTGCCTGCCTGTTACGTCCTAATTAAACAACGATTAACTAATCTGAGGACTCAACATGGCGGCCAAAATAAGAGTTAAAGTCCCAACTGCACCTAGTTTCTTATTTCAGGAAATAGTGCCTGAAAATGTCTTTGACCTTTTTAAAGACGATCCCCTTTTTCTTTTAAACTTTTTTGATGAAAGAGCCTTACGCATGCTGCAAAAGCTGCGTGATAAGTTCGGCCCTTGCACAGTAAATAACTGGCTATGGGGTGGTGCTAACCACTTACGCGGTTACAGACCGTTAGATTGCCCAATTGGCGCTAAGCGCAGCCAACACAAACTAGGCAAAGCCTTTGATTGTAGTTTTGAAAACTACACCGTTCAGCAGGTACGTGATTACGTATTAGCTCACCCTGAAGAATTTCCTTACATCACAGCCATTGAGGGCGATGTGAGTTGGTTCCATTTCGACGTTCGCACACCTACGTGGACGGGCATTAAAGTTTTTTACCCGTAAGGACACCTCATGACCCCAGAACAAGAGAATCAGCTATTTCAATCAATCGGTCAGATACAGGCGAGTCAAACCGCTATTTTGAATCAAATTAGTTCACTAAAAACCGATATCAATAAGCGTGTAGATAAACTAGAAGACCGCGTTACTAAGGTTGAAACCCATGTAACGAATAATCGGGTAAAAATGGCTGGTATAGGTGGAGCAGCTGGACTAACGGTTGCCCTCATCACTGAGCTGCTTAAAAACGGTGGCTTATAATGGCACACCCTGCAGAAAAGAAAAACGCTTTACGTCACAGCTATGTAAACGAACTGCTTGCTTTAAGTGTTGCAGCAGTAAAGCATAGTGTTGCAGATGGCACAGCACGCCGCTGGAAGATGGAAGCTAAAGACCAGGGCGATGATTGGGATCTTGCTCGTGCTGCAAGCCGTCGTAGTGAAGGTGCTGCAGGTGAGTTTACAACCGACTTTATCGAAGAGTTTACCATTCAAGTAAACGAAACCTTTGAGCTTTTAAAATCTGAAGAAGGTTTAAAACTCCCATTAGAGCAACGCACTAAAGTACTTAGCTCACTCACTGATATGATGAGCAAAGTAATGAAAGTATCTGGCGGCAATAAGCGCCTAGAAAAACGCACTGTTGCAGCAGAAGTCATCAAGATTTTAGCTAAATTTGTTTCAAAACATCACCCTGACTATGCACCGCAATTAGTCGAGATCCTTACTGCATTTGGTCCTCAGCTCGATAAGGAGTTAAGCGACTAATGGCCGATTTAAACACACGTGAGTTTTTAGCAGAGATAGAGCAAGTAACCAGTGCTTTACGCCGCGATATCGAAGCTAAAGAACGTCATATTGATCCAAGTCCTGAAGCCATTAGAGAGCGCCGAAAACGTGTTTTAAGCGGTGATTTTGAGTTTTTTGTATATACCTATTTCCCGCACCATATGTGGTTAGATGATGGCCAGAAACCGTCTGAGTTTCAGGCTTATTTTAATAGTTGGCTACCAGAAGCATTAAAACTTAAAAACGGCTGGAAGAACTGGTTTGTTGCCCCGCGTGGTGAAGGTAAAAGTACACTTAGCGTAAAAATCGCCCCTGTGTATGTGTCAGTATTGGCACTGCTGCAAGATGCAGATATACGCCAAGAACTTGGGTTAGAAAAGCCACCACTCTTTATTGATTTTGTGATCTTGTTTGGTGCTGAAACCAAAATGCCAACCAAGACACTTGAAGTCGTTAAAACAGAGTTGTTGAACAATAACAACTTAGCCTTAGACTTTCCTGAAGTATGCGAAAAGTCGCCAGTATGGAAGTTAGGCGAGTTTGTAACGGCGCAAGGTGTACGTTTTGAGAGCCGTGGTGCTGAGCAGTCTGTACGTGGTACGTTCCACGGTGCAAGCCGTCCTAAGCTGTTACTGTCTGACGATATCATTACCGATGCCGAGGCTAAATCACCCACAGAGCGTGAGAACCGCTGGCGATTCCTTGAAGCTGCTGTGCAGTACTTAGGCCCACCCGATGGTACCGTAAAATTCTTAGGTGTGAACACCGTTCTTAATAATGATGACCCAATTAGCCGTGCTGAAGAAGCACCAGGGCACATAGTTCACCGCTTTAAAGCAATTAAACAAATGCCTGAGCGTATGGATCTATGGGAGCAATGTCGCGACCTGATGGTTCACGATGATAAACGTTTTGAAAAGCGCGAAGCGGCTAAAGGTATTGCAGTTGCCACTGAAGATAAGCCTTCGTTTAAGTTTTGGATCAAGAATAAACGCCAAATGCTTAAGGGCGCTAAAACAAGTTGGCCAAGTGTACGTACTCTTTACGATTTAATGTGTATGTGGGCTGCGAACAAGCGCGAGTTTAACCGCGAAATGCAAGGTATTGCTAAAAGCGATGAAGAAGCGATTTTTTATCAGTTTGATTTTTGGGTTGACCGTTTACACGATTGGGTACCATACGGTGCATGCGACCCAAGTATGGGTAAAACAGAAAAATCTGACCCAAGCGCAATACTTGTTGGCTTTTATTCAAAAGACTTACAAAAGCTGCACGTTGAATACGAAAGCCGAAAAGTGCGCGGTACCAGCCGTTTACTTAACGACATAATACGCGCTCAAAAAGAATATAACTGCTTAGTGTGGGGCTTTGAGAATAACAACGCCTTTGACTTTATGCGCAGCGAGTTTATCACCAAAGGATTAGAGCAGGGCATTGCGCTGCCGTTACGTGGTGTTACTGCCACATTACCAGCTGAAGAACGTATAGGATCACTCGAAACCTATGTGACCAATACACCTGCACAAATAGCCTTTCATTCACGTTGCCGATTATTGCTCGACGAGCTCGAAAACTGGCCAGAAAAACAAACTACACATCACTACGACTTGAGTTGTGCCTTAGCCATTTTATGGATGATATCCAGCACTGGCGCAGGCGGGATGCCTAGAGTCCGAAGCCGTAAAGTAACCAAACAAATAGGGGGCTATCATGTTTAAGTCTAAGCCACGCATTAATTCACGGGCTTATGGTGCCCTTGTTCGTATGTTTGACCAAAACCAATTGGACCCAGGCTTATCGTCATTGATCACAGAGCTCCCAAACCCTGACCCAATTTTACGTAAAGCAGGTAAAAACACGGCTATTTATGAAGAAATAGCCCGTGACGCGCACATTATTGGTGAATTGCGCTCATTACGTAGCGGTTTATATAGCTTTAATACTGAGTTAGTACCTGGCGGAACCGATGCGGCCAGTATGAAAAGCTATGAGTTAGCAAAACAGTTTTTTAAGCGTAAACCTTGCAAGCATACAGAGTGGGCCGATATGGATTGGCACAACTACAGTGCTATTTTACATGGCTTCAGTGTGACGCATTTGGGCAAGTTTATTAAACGTGATGGTACGTGGCAGCCTGAATACGTTGAAACGTGGCGTAATAGCCGCTTTGCTTTTAATAGCGATCACGAGCTGCTCGTTAAAACAAAAGAAAACCCGCAAGGCGAAGAAGTTGATCCTCGTCGTTGGTCGTGCGTTCGTCACATGCCCAGTGCCACTAACCCGTATGGCATTGCACTACTGAGCAGCTGCTTTTGGCCGTGGATGTTTAAGCACGGTGGCTTTAAGTTCTTTGTTCAATTCTGTGAACGCTTTGGTGTGCCGTTCCCAGTAGGTAAATACCCTATTAGCACAAAAGATGAAGATATAGACATCCTTTTAAATGGGCTTGCTAAGTTAGTACAAGACGGTGTAGCCGCAATACCTGACGATACCAGTATTGAAGTACTTGAAAGTAAGTTATCCGGTGAACCAATTCCCGAGCGTTTAATTAATTTCTGTAATGCTGAAATGAGTAAGGCGCTAACCAGCCAAACATTAGCCACCGAGCAAAAGAACGGCGGCGCACGTGCAGCCAGTGAAACGCATGCAAAACGCGCTGGTGATAATCAACGTGCTGATAGGGCGCTTGTTGCGTCTTACCGCAATCAGATCATTAACACGCTTCACACCGTTAATTTTGAGGGTGGAGAGCCACCACAATTCATCTTTAAAGATAAGCGCGAAATTAATACCGATACGGTAAGCCGTGTTCGCGAATCTGCACGCATCGTGCCTGTAAGCACTGAGTGGGCATACAAAGAATTGGGTATTCCAAAACCTAAACCAGGTGAAGACATTCTTGACGTACCAGACGATGGTCAAGGCATCGCCTCAGCTGCTAAAAGCACAGAGTTTGCTAAATCCGATGCTGCTAGTACTGAAATTAGCGATGAGTTTGATGTATTCGATCACGCTTCAAACGACACCATTGAAACCATTTGGCATTTTGCCCAGGCATCAAAAGACCTGGACGAACTTAAGCAAAAAATAACCTCACAATTCCCAACTATCTCTGAGTCTGCTTTAGCACAAGTGGCTGAGCAAGCTATGCAATATGAGTTTATGGCGGGTATGAACGAGGCTAATTCTAAAACTGTGGAGATAGACGATGAATAACATTCCTGAAGGTTACTTAAAAGACGGTAAAGGCAATTTAGTCGCAATTGCCAACGTTAAACAAACGGACTTGATCAAAGATGAGTTTGTACAAAAAGCATGTGCGAAAGCACTTGAAATGCAAGAAAAGTTAGCTGAGTTCAAACGTTCATTGATGGCTGAAGCTGACGACTTTATAGAGCTTTTAGCGCAAGAACATGGTGTTAGTTTAGGTGGTAAGAAAGGAAATACGCAGTTACGTTCATTCGATAACACTTTGCGCGTGAACATTCAAACACAAGAACGTATCGAGCTTGGCCCAGAGCTATCCCTTGCTAAAAAGCTGATTGATGAGTGCCTAGATGAATGGACCGAAGGCGGTAATCAGAACATACGAGCCATTGTCAGTAAAACCTTTAATACCGATAAGCAAGGTTCATTAAACCCGCAGCGAATCTTGGCATTACGCAAGCTTGAAATCACTGATGACAGCGGCAAATGGCAAAAGGCGATGAACATCATTGCAGAATCTGTAGGTGTTATCGATTCATGCCGTTTTATCCGCTTTTACAAGCAGGATGAGAAAGGCATTGAACAAGCTATTTCACTTGATATAGCAAAGCTGTAGCGGGGCGCTTATGGCTATTTCTAAAGAGCAATGGGATAAGGTTGAAAGTGAACTTGCAGGGACTTTTGGTAGTGCTTTATTTAAATTGGGCGATCATGAAGTTTCAATACAACGTGTTAGAAAATCAGAATCTACAACCGTATTAGCTGTTTATATTGATGGCTATATAAAAGGTGAATGGTTTACTAAACAAGAAACCCAACCATCATGTTTAGAGTTAGTTTGGCGTAAACGTTCGCTTTCTATATATAAACCAGCTGAAATCAAAAAAATTATTAAAACCTTTGGTAAACGTGAAGCTAAAAAATGTTTCCCGAAATTATATGAGAAAAAGGAATTTTTTGATTGTCACTTTACGACAGCTAAATCATTAGTTCGCCAATTCAAACGGATCAAAGGTATCGAATTAATGCTTATTGGTGGCGTACCTTACGAGTCAATGGAGGCTTAAATGGAACCGATCACAATTGCGCTTGGCCTTGCAAAACTAACTGGCCTAGATAAAAAAATAGGTAACTGGATAGGGGGCTCAAATGGCGAAGCGGTTGCTTCAAAAGTCGTTGATATAGCCCAAACCTTAACGGGTTCAGCTTCACCAGAAGATGCCTTAAACCGTATAAAAGATTCTGAAAAATACGCGCATGAGTTAAGAACCACATTACTCAATCGAGAGAAAGAGCTTGACGAACTTGCGTTTAAAAACACCCAGAGTGCACGCAATATGCAGATCCAAGCACTTAATCAGGATGATAAGTTTACTAAACGCTTCATCTATTATTATGCGTGGTTTTGGTCATTCTGTACTGCTCTGTATATTGGCTTTATCACGTTTATGCCAATTCCTGAGAGCTCTACACGCTTTGCGGATACTATTTTAGGCTTTGTTTTAGGCACTGTTATAGCGTCAATATTGAATTTCTTCTTTGGTAATAGCCGTGATAACTCGCGTAGAAATGAAATTCAAGACATTCAACAGTCATTAAAAGAGCACTAAAATGGCTCTATCAGCTCCACAATATGGCGACCTTGTTAAATTCAAGGAAGCCATTTCACACTTTCAAGACAAAATTAAGCTGACAAGTGAGTCATATAAAGACTTACAGGGCTTAATTCACGCCAAAGCATTCACCGTTGCAGGTGCAACAGAAATCGAGATCCTGAACGAGCTATATACAGCAGTAGATAAAGCAATTAGTGATGGTGAAACCATATCGGACTTTAGAAAACGCTTTGATAAAATTGTTGATGATCACGGCTGGTCTTATAAAGGTAAGCGTGGCTGGCGAACCCAAGTAATTTACCAGAACAACAAAAACACAGCACGAGCAGCAGGGCGCTGGGAACAACAAAACCGATTAAAAGAACGTAGACCTTATTTACTTTACCTGACCGCTGGTGATAGCCGAGTTAGGCCTGATCACAATCGATGGAACTATATATTACTGCCTGTAGACCATCCGTTTTGGGACACGCATTATCCGCCAAATGGCTATAACTGCCGTTGTAAGGTGGTTTCACTGAATAAACGTGATATTGCACGTATGGGCTTATCAATCACAAAACCAGAATCTGTTAATAAGTTTATGCAGTCATTCAAGGTTGTTGATGCATCAACGGGTGAAGAACTTGATAAGTTACCTGGCATAGATCTAGGTTGGGACTATAATCCTGGTAAAGCATGGTTAGGTGCAGACATAGCAGCTGGTAAGTCAGTGGTGAAGTTATCGAAAGAACTTCAACAACTAGCGGTACCGCAATTTAATGAAGCTGTTTTGAAGTCGCAGCAGTATTATAAAAAGCAGGTAAATTTAAAAGCAGCTCAGATTGCACTTAAAAAGCCGGTAGTTGGTGGCCAAGAATTTACGTTAGGGCACTTGCCTGCATTTTTCTTAAATGAGCTATCACGTAAAAATGCACCTATATATAGTAGCGCTGTTACGATTAGCAGCTCACAAATTGAAAAGCTATTAGCTGGCCAACTAACAGTTGAACAAATCCACCAGCTAATGAACGCTATTCAAAAGCCAAATGCGTACACATATATAGATAACAAAATTAGAATGACGTACCAGGGCTTTATGATCACAATCGAACTGGGACCAAACTTTAATACTGTTGTTTCAGCAGAGGCGCTATAAGAAAAATGAAGCTATTTAAAAGAACTATTTTATTTTCAGCGATATCATCTTGTTTGGAAGTTAATTCAAGAGAGCTGCAACATTACAAACCATATCGTTTAGAGTTTAAAGAGCATTTAAAAGGTGTTTAAAAGCCATTTAAAGTGCGTTTAAAGAAAAGTTAAACGATCAGAAATGATCTAATTCTAAACGTAAAATGAACAGGAATGATCGGGGAATGAGTCAGTTTGAACGGTTATAGTCTAAAAACAAGCGTAATTCAAAAACCATGAATTTTCGGCTTGGGTTTGTCAGAGGTCAGTATTTACGGGCTTTTCCAAAACACGAGGGCGAAAATCTCCATACCTCCATAATTCTAGAAATGAACAACCCCTTACAGCTGGTTATAAAGACAAATATCTTATTTAACATAATATAAATTATAGGAAGTAACGCAATGGTATATCGTGGTACCTATTCTTTATATACGCTAAGTCCAATACTAGACGGTATCGGACATAATGATGGTGTTTTGTCATATTATCTATTTTATTAGTCTGAGTTTCTTGAGCTTACTTATCGCATGACATATATTAAAACTATCAACTTAAGATGTAACGATAAGATGTAAACGATATGGAATTTGTGAAACCGTTAGAACCTATTCTGATAATCGACGATATGCAAGATATTCGCGACTATCTAAATCAAATTTTAACTGGTCTTGGTTTTGACGATATTTTAGAAAGTCGAGATTTTGAATCAGCCAAAACTCTAATTGAAGAAAAGTCACCAAACGTTATCTTTCTTGATATTGAGCTACCTAACACTGACGGTGAGGAAATTCTTGAATATTTGAATGACCGACATCCCCATACTCACGTTGTTATGTGTTCAGGTCATAACAGTCTTGAGAATGTTCAAAACACTTGGGAATTAGGCGCCCGAGGTTTTATTGCTAAACCTTTTAACTCAAAAAAAGTCGACTCTGTTATGAAACGTCTAGAATTGATGGAAACCATAACAAATTAAGTAGTTTATGAATTCGACAATCCAACTCATAATTGATGATCTGTCTACGGTCATTTTTGGTAAACAACAACAAATTAAACTTGCTTTAGCATGCTTGTTCAGTGAAGGTCATTTGCTCATTGAGGATTTGCCTGGTATGGGAAAAACCACTTTATCTCATGCACTTGCAGCAGTTCTTGGATTGTCGTATCAACGTATTCAATTCACAAGTGATTTATTACCTTCTGATATTCTTGGTACAAACATTTTTGATGCTAAAGAACATAGTTTTTCTTTTCATCAAGGTCCTGTATTTAGCCAAGTTGTTTTAGGTGATGAAATTAATCGTGCTGGTCCTAAAACACAAAGTGCGCTTTTAGAGGCAATGGAAGAAAAACAAGTGACGGTGGATTCGGTTAAACACGCCCTACCATCACCATTTTTTGTTATTGCAACTCAAAACCCAGTGCACCAATCTGGAACTTATCCGTTACCAGAGTCACAATTAGACCGATTTTTCATGCGTATCAGTTTAGGTTTTCCTGATAAACAAGCCGAGAAAAACCTTATTTTAGGTCTAAACAACCGTAACTATGATGATTTACCTGTTCGCATTAACTCAGAACAACTCGCTGTTATTCAAAAAGAAATTAATACTGTAACAATAAGTCATACGGTTGTTGACTACATACTCGAACTAGTCGCTTTTACTCGCCAAGATAGTCATTTTGTAAACCCATTATCACCAAGAGCAAGTATTGCACTTGCTCGTGCTGCAAAGTCATGGGCGTATATCGAAGGTCGTGATTTTGTTTTGCCTGAAGATGTACAAGCGGTTTTTCCTAGCGTGACTGATCACCGATTGGGGTTAAATTCTGGCGACAGTGGTTATGCACTTAAACATGTGCCTGTAAGCTTGTAAACATGTTAAAGCGCCCTGCTTTTGTTAAACAATTTCGTCAATTAGTTTTTAATAAGTTATTAAAAAACAAACATAAAAAAAACGAAATTGAACTCCAACATAAAACTATTTATGTGCTTCCTTCTAAACTTGGTGGGCAGTTTCTAATAATTGCCCTACTTAACTTTGTGATGGGTATTAACTATCAAAATAACCTTATATTAGCGATGGCTTATTTAATGGTTGTTGTTATGGTATTTGCGATACTAACTGGCTATAAAAATGTCAGAGGTTTATTGGTTAAATATCTTTCAGTGAAGGAAGATTATGCACCCAAAGCGCCCGTAGCATGCTTTGAACTACAAGCAAAATCACGCTGCGAATTAGTAAAACTAATCAATAATAACATCGAATCTGAAGCCGTTTCACTACAAAGCAACGAGAAAAACTTAGTTGAAATAGCACTTAAATGTAGCGAACGTGGTGCTTATTGCTTTGATAGAATAAAAATCATTAGTCATTTCCCTTTTGGCTTAGTGTCGGTTTGGAGCTACATAGAGCCCATAGATACAGTTTATGTTTATCCAAAGCCAATACCCACAGAAAAGCTTGATACACAACTTCAAGACAATGACGAACATGATGGCGATAATGCACAAATCAAAGCCGGTAATGATGACTTTTATCAACTCACTTCTTTTGTGCAAGGCACTGCACTTAATAAGGTGTCGTGGAAACACTACGCTAAAACTCAGCAGCTATTAACGAAAGAGTTTACCAGTGATGCATCACAGGAATTAGCTCTTAATTACAATACGTTAACAGGAAATAACGAGCATCGATTAAGCCAATTATGTTTTTTAGTAAACCAGTTAACCGATCAACAAATCGCTTTTTCGTTAACTTTACCCAATAAACATATCACAAAAGGTTTAGGGCGAAGTCATCAAGAAACTTGCCTGAAAGCTTTAGCGGAGTTTTAGCATGAATACCCCGCTTATTAATACCGTTTTATCACTTCTGTTTATTGTTATTAGTGGTTTTTTGTTTACTGAAGTAACTACTCCATTTCTAGCCATATTGGCTGGCCTCAGTTTTTTAAACCTGTTTTTAGGTAAATTTTATAAAAAACTAAATGGATTGGTCGCGAATATGTTGGCAGCAATTTGCTTAGTTGCCTTATTTGTTCTGGTTGGCGTGGGCGATACAGTAAAGCTATTTGTATCGATGATGCTACTTGCTAGTAGCTTTAAATTGCTCCAAGCGAAAACCGTCAAACAGTATCAAACCGTTTGTTTACTGGTGTTTTTTAACCTTTCAACGGTGTATTTATTCCATCAAGGATTATTTGAAACCTTGGTGGTCAGTGTGCTTTATATTGTGAACTTTGCGGTGCTTGGCTATTTAACTAGCCCACAAAGCTTTAAGGCCGCTAATAAACAAAGTTTTAAAACCATACTACTAGCTTTACCTATAGCGGCATTTTTGATTTTGTTTTTACCGAAAATACCGGCGTTTTGGCAATTACCGGGGCCAAAGCTTGCGAAAACGGGTTTATCAGAGCAAGTTAACCCCTTTTCTATTGCGAAATTAGCTGAGTCAGATGATTTGGTTTTTCGGGTAGAACAACAGCCTGGGCAAGCCTTACAGGCCCCCTATTACTGGCGCAGCCTTATTCATGATGAGTTTAATGGCAGTGAATGGTTAATATCGGACATTTTGAAATCTCAACAATTTAACCAAATTCGCCGTACAGTTACTCAAAGTAATAGCGTAAATTATCAGATTATTGCAGAGCCTTCATCTTCAAATTGGCTATTTGCACTTAGCTTTGCACAAAGTGCTAATTCAGATGTGCACTCAACCTACAATGGTTTGTTAAAACGCAAAGGTAACTTAAACAAAAACATTAAATACGCGGTAACCAGTAGTGAGGCTATGCTGAGCCTAAATAACTTTGAAAAACGCTTATACACTCGCTTACCTAACACAACCAATCCACAAACAACGGCACTGGCAAAACAGTTGTCTGCTGAGCATGAAAATGCGCAAGGTTACTTTAACGCGCTACTTGATTACTTTAATCAGCAGCAGTTTGCTTACACATTAACGCCTACACCAATGTATGGTGATAATACGCTAGACCAGTTTGTATTTGATACCAAACGTGGCTTTTGTGGGCACTATGCGAGCACCGCTGCATTTATGTTTCGTGTTGCCGGTTACCCTGCCCGTGTTGTGTCAGGTTATTTAGGTGGAGAACAAACTAAAGCCGCTACGCTTAACATTTACCAATATGATGCCCATGCATGGGTTGAAGTGTTCTTTGATGAAAAATGGCATATATTCGATGCAACCGCTGTTGTTGCCCCTGAGCGTTTAAACGGCTCGTTATCTCAGCTAGGTGATTTAAATGAAAGCTTTAACGACAATCTTAACTTTGGTTTAAAACGTTGGAGCCATTTTAAAGCAATTAACTGGTTGCGAATTCACCTTGAAGAGCTCGACTATAAATGGACTAACTGGGTGCTTACGTTTGACCAAGAATCACAGCAAGGTTTGTTTGATTCACTGTTTGGTAATAAGTCTGCATGGCTAACACCATTAATTGTATTAGGTACGTTATTACTGAGCTTTACTGGTTATTTCTTATATAACAAACGCCCTATTCGAAGTAGTGAACCGTTGGTTGATGACATCACTAAGCTTTATCAGTGGGCAAAAAAGCAAGGTATAGAGCCTCTAGACACTAACACGCCACTACAAAATATTGCTTTAATTAAACAGCAAAAGCCTAGATCAGAGGCATACCTAAGCGAGTTAGAGCAAATAATCATCGAAGTACGTTATCAGCAGCAATCATATAGCCAAAACCGCAAAAACCGCGTGCGAGTTCTGTTAAACTCTCTCAAAACAGCCAAATAGAGAACAATATGAATGCAGTAATTGTCGGCGTTATGTTGATGCTGATCCTGACACTTTGTCGAATTAATGTCATTGTAGCGATGACAGTAAGCGCTATTGTTGCGGGTTTGACCGCAGGCCTAGGTTTATCTGAAACCGTTAATGCATTTAATGATGGTTTATCGGGTGGCGCTGAAATAGCGCTTAGCTATGCGATGTTAGGTGCGTTTGCAGTCGCAATCTCGAAGTCGGGTTTAACACGCATTTTAGCGTCTAAGTTACTAAAGCAAGTAAACGAAAACAGCCATAAAGGCGAAACTACACTTAGTTATCTTATATTAAGTATCATTTTACTATGCGCAATTTCATCACAAAATTTGATACCCGTTCATATTGCATTTATCCCCATTCTAATTCCACCCCTGCTGGTTGTTTTTAACAAGTTGCGCCTAGATAGACGTGCTATTGCATGTATTTTAACTTTTGGTTTAGCCACTTCTTATATGGTGTTACCTTATGGTTTTGGTGGCATTTACTTATACTCGATACTCCACAAAAACCTCACTGAAAATGGCTTAGAGATTGTTAATACTCAAGTTCCGATGGCAATGATAATTCCAGCAATTGGAATGTTGTTTGGCTTATTCGTTGCGGTGTTTATCACTTATCGAAAACGCCGTAGTTACGACTCGCATACTTTAACAGAACAACAAAATGAAGTTGTGATAGAACAACCTAAAAAGGTATTAGTTGTGGGCATAACAGCCGTACTTTGCTCTTTAGTCGCACAAAATATCAGTGATTCAATGATCCTTGGTGGTCTTGTTGGTGTGGCCATATTTACCTTGTTTGGTGTTGTAAAACTTGAACAAAATGGTGATGTTTTTAGTAAAGGCATCGCTATGATGGCGATGATTGGCTTTATTATGATTTCTGCACAGGGCTTTGCTTCAGTTATGAAAGCAACGGGTGATGTAGCCTCATTAGTTAGCTCTGCAGCAGGTATCATTGAAGGTAACAAACCTCTTGCGGCTGCATTGATTTTACTCGTTGGATTACTAATAACCATGGGCATAGGTAGCTCGTTTTCGACGGTGCCAATTATCGCGACTCTATTTGTACCATTATGCATGGAACTAAATTTTTCGGTAATGGCTACAGCTGCACTGGTTGGTACTGCTGGAGCACTAGGTGATGCAGGCTCCCCTGCTTCTGACTCAACACTTGGCCCAACATCCGGTCTAAATGCAGATGGTCAACACGACCATATTTGGGATTCAGTGGTGCCCACTTTCATCCATTTTAATATTCCGCTACTTGTTGCTGGCTGGGTTGCGGCAATGGTGTTGTAAAATAAAGAAGCCCCATTATTTTGGGGCTTCTTTATTGGCTAAACAAAATGCGTAGTGCGCGGTTTAGATCATGAAATCGAATTGGTTTGGTCAGCACTTTGTTCATACCAGCCTCAAGGCAAATGGCTTTATCTTGATGTGATGCATTAGCTGTTAAGGCAACAATGGGTAAAGTCATTTTTAATTCTTCACGCATGTATTTAGTTGCGGTAATACCATCCATCACTGGCATCATCATATCCATAAGAACTAAATCAAAGTGTTGCTGTTGTACCTTATCGATCGCTTGTTGGCCATTATCTGCAAGGGTAACGTGGTGATTGAGCTTTTCTAAAAAGGTTTTGATTAGCACTTGGTTGGTTTTGTTATCTTCTGTAACAAGAATAGCCATTGGTTCAAGAGTTTGCTCATGCTCTATTGATTGCTGATCATCGGCAACAACAGAATATGGAATATAAATAGTAAACTTAGTGCCTATATTGATTGCACTAGCTACTCTAATCTCGCCTTTCATTAAATCAACAAGGCTTTTGGTAATGCTAAGCCCAAGGCCAATCCCTTCTACTTGTCGATTAACTCCATAGTCATGCTGTTTAAAGGCATCGTAAATGCTGGCTATTTGAGATTGAGAGATCCCCTGCCCAGTATCTGCTATCTCAAATAACAAATGGGTATCATTGAAGTCAGCGTTAAAATTAACTGTGCCTACTTTGGTAAACTTGAAGGCATTATCTAAAATATTAAACAGAATTTGCCCGACCCGGACCCCATCAATATTAATTTTGTTGGGTAAGCCATCGCTTATCTCTGTGGTAAACAAGACATTAGAGCCTTGAGTGGTTTCTTGAAACTGTGCAGTAATATTTTTAACCAGCGCATTTATATCTGTTGCTTTAACATCAAGCTCCATCGAGCCACTTTCAATTTTTGAAAAATCCAGTACATCACTGATCAAATCAAGCAATAAGTCAGCGCTTGAGTTTGCGTAATCAAGCCAACGAGTTTGTTTGTCATTAAGTTCTGAATCGGCTAACAACTCCAACATGCCGACAATGGCGTTCATAGGAGTTCTGATCTCATGGGACATCACAGTTAAAAACTGTGACTTTGCTTGGTTTGCTTCTTCTGCTTTTTCTTTTGCTAATTGTAGTGCTTGCTCACGCTCTTTGTTAACCGTGATATCTTTTGCGATGCCTAAATAGCCGCGAAATTTCCCGCTTGAATCAAATTGTGGCTTACCACTCAAAGAGACCCAGGCCGGAGGCGACGAATTAACTTCAAATTCAAAATCTAAAAACTCAGCATGATCTGCCAGCAAGTGTTTAAAGTGTGACCATTTTTTTAACTGATTTTGTTCTTGCTCAGTGATAATGGCATCAAAATTTTTATGTAAAAAATGGCGTTTGTATAAGTTACTATGGCTGGCGGTAGTTAAAACATTAATAAAGTGCTCATCTTTATTAGTACGCCAAAACCATTCGCTGGCGAAGTCTCTGAATAGTTCTGATAACTCTCCAAGTCTTGTTAGTAAAGAGGTTGAGTGAAACTTTTGCCGGTTAAGCCTTGTTTGCGCAGCTAATTGAACCGCTACTTGCTGTAATAAGATCTTGATTGCGGTTTGTGATTTATCATTAAAACTAGCCTGCTCTTTTATATCGAAAAAGACCAAGCACTGCGTTGTGTGTTCAGAGATATCAACATGAAAAATTAGGTTATTTACGAACTCATTACTATAAAACAGTGAGTTATCTTCATTAAATAACCACTGTGACTGCGCTTGTTGTAACTTTGACTTTAATATTGTTTCGTCAAATTCAATGTACTTAATAGTACGCATTTCAAGAGATGCTTTTGAATCTTCGAAATTTATTAAGCAAAACTCTTTAAACGAAAAATATGGCAGAAGCACTTTTTCAAGTTGAGCTTTTAATGCACGGCTATCATTTATGCCATGAAATGCCGTTAGCTCAAGTTGTAATTGCTCTAAGTTTAACTCTGCCATTGCCATTCCTAGTTAATATTGCATCGCATATTGCAAATATAGAAAACAGTTCTCAGTTTAGCCATAAAAATATCAAAATAAATTATTTAAATTTCATTGTGTTATATAAATCCGAACACTTGGTACGGGCCATGCAAACTAAATATTAATCAAGTTTAACCAAGTTGACTGTTATGAAAATAGTATGCATAGGCGGCGGACACGGTTTATCCCATATGTTAAGTGCAATTAGACCTCACTGCGCCGAACTGACAGCTATCGTTGCAACCACAGACAATGGCGGCAGCACAGGTAAATTACGTAAAAGCCAAGATGTAGTTGCGCTTGGTGATATTAGACGTTGTTGTTTGCAATTAGCTGATAGTGACTCATTAATCCATCAAGTTTTTCACCACCGTTTTGATGGTGGTGAACTCAATGGCCACAGCCTAGGTAATTTAGCCTTATTAAGCTTAACCCAACAAACTAACTCAGCAACTCAAGCGGTTGCATGGTTCAATGCTATGTTGGGTAATTCAGAAACGATTCTACCCATGTCAGACGAACCGACTGATTTACTAGCGGTTATGTCATCAGGCATCAAAGTATTTGGTGAATGCGATATTGATTCACAAGAAGAGCTCCCAGACTATTTAACGCTCTCACAAGATGTGAATGCTGCTCCTGGTGTGGTTAAAGCTATTGAAAACGCCGATATGCTAATAATTGGCCCTGGAAGTTTAATTACCAGTGTAATGCCTGCCATGTTAGTTGAAGACATAGCTAAAGCGGTGCAACAAACATCAGCATGCCGATTGTTTATCGAAAATATTGCCAAAGAAGCCAGCGTAATTAAATCGCTCGATATGCAACCGGTTGATTGGCTCGAAGGCATGCTTGGTTACCGGTTTTGTGACATGAGTATCTCTTTAGATGCGCTTAGTGAAATTGTGTCTCACTTTGACGATGTTGTTAAATCGCCAAACCAGCAGCACGACATTGAGCAGCTAAGTAATGTATTTGGCGAAATATTAAAAATGCCGTTAAGCCTAGAAGCTGAGGAACTAGTCAGTAGCAATCAAACTTTGCGCGTGAGTTAGCGTTTGTGCAAATTGGTCTTGCAGTAAGGCTATTAAGCTTTGTAGTTCATCGTCAAATTGTGATGCCTTCGCTTTTTGCTCAATTTGTTCTGCAAGGCCGCCTACGGCTAATGCCCCGTAACTACGGCTACTGCTTTTTAAACTGTGGGCATTTATTTCGATTTCAGACTGTTTCGTTGCGTCAGCAAGATCAGCAACGATTTGGCGGGACTCAGTGATATATACCTGCAAAAGTTGTTTTGCTAGGTCGTCACCAACATCCTGTTGTAATTGCGTATAGGTCGCAGTATCTATCATGGTCTCACCTTGGAGTGAATATGAAATACAGTGTTATTTTATTCGTAGATTCAAGCTTAATTGGTGGCATCGAAAGCCATTTGATTGCCATGAGTAAGCTGTTAGAACGATATAATATTATGAGCTCGGTACTATTTTATCAAGATCATAATAACCGTGAATTATATAAGCGCTTAGAAAATGCAAATATCACTTTCGGTTTTGCTGGCGGAAATTTAAAAAGCTTGAACGAAATACTAAAAATGTTTCCTCGCTCAGCGTTAATCCACACCCATGGGTACAAGGCAAGTATCATGGGCAAGTTAGTGTGTCGCTGGCAAAACCGCCCTTGTATTTCAACCTATCATGCCGGTGAAGCAGGCACGGGGAAGGTTTATTTTTACAATAAGCTCGACAAACTGCTAAGTTACTTTTCACTTAACTTTGCTGTTTCTAGCAAACTCACCGAAGAGCTTTACAATGCTGAATTACTTGAAAATTTTATTCCAGTAAATGAGCATACTAAAGTTTTAGGTATAAAAAATAATGATCAATTAAACGTTGGATTTGTTGGTCGTTTATCCCATGAAAAAGGCCCTGACATTTTTATTGAAACAGCCAAACGATTCAACACACCTAACTTAAAATTTCATATGTTTGGTGATGGCCCTATGGTCAATGAGCTTGATATGTCAGCGGTGAGTTATCATGGCCAGTGTGACCAACGAAAAATATGGCAACAACTTGATGTATTGGTGATCTGCTCTCGGGCTGAAGGTCTACCTATGGTGGCATTAGAAGCTATGGCACACGGGGTACTCGTTATTGCATCGCCTGTTGGTCAGTTACCACAGATAATAAAGCACCTATCAAATGGGTTAATGATGACTGAAAGTACAAGCGACGCTTTGCATAAACAGCTGAACAACGTACTTATGTTGAGCGTTGATCAAAGAAGTTACATGCAAGGCAATGCACAAAAACTTGTTCAACAACGTTTTTCTGGAGAGCAGCAATTTAAGCAGCTAGATAGAGTCTATAGCTCTAGCTTACTTGCATCTCTTCCCAGCTTTTAATTTTACGATAAATCGTAGATGGACTCACATCCAAAAGAGCTGCAGCTTTAGGAATATTGTTATCACAAGCATCAATGGCTTGCTCAATATAACGTTTTTCTACTAACCAAAGCGGTTCAATATCAGCTTGAGAAAATGCTGTTACTACTTCGCTCATTACAGGAGCAGATTCTGTTGTCGGTGTTACAAGGCTCTTTGTTGCCATGCTTTCTGAATTAACAGTGGAAA
Source organism: Pseudoalteromonas sp. Isolate3 (assembly GCF_022398505.1). NCBI lineage: Bacteria > Pseudomonadati > Pseudomonadota > Gammaproteobacteria > Alteromonadales > Pseudoalteromonadaceae > Pseudoalteromonas > Pseudoalteromonas sp. Isolate3. The sequence continues at coordinate 25,202 of NZ_JAKEVN010000018.1, forward strand.
TAGCAGCTGTGGCTGTATGTGTTTGGCCTTGTGCATTTGGTAAGGCTGGGATCATACTCGCTTCTATATAGTCTTCATCATGCAAAACGAGAATGTTACGAATAGTATTTTCTAATTGGCGAACATTACCAGGCCAGGCATAGCTTAAAAACAAGTTTTTAACCCCTTCTGACATGCCTTTGTATGCTCGTCCTTCTTCTTTACTGATCTTTTTAAATAACGCATCAGCAATTTCTATTACATCTTTACCACGCTGATTTAATGGGGGTAATGCAATAGGGATAACATGTAAGCGGTAATATAGGTCTTCACGAAAACGGCCTTCTTGCACTTCTAATAATGGGTCTCGATTGGTGGCACAAACAAAGCGGACATCAACTTTAACTTCTTTTTCGCTACCTACTTGCTGATAACAACCGGTTTGAATAAAGCGCAGTAGCTTACTTTGTAAATTTATGTCCATTTCACATAGTTCATCTAAAAACAAAGTACCGCCATCGGCTTGTCCTGCGGCCCCTTCCCGGTTGGCTATCGCACCGGTAAATGCTCCCTTTAAGTGACCGAATATTTCACTCTCAATTAAATCCTTAGGGATAGCTGCACAGTTAAGCGCTACAAAAGGTTTATTAGCACGAGGTGAGGCTAAATGTACCGCACGGGCGCACAGCTCTTTACCTGTACCACTTTCACCGGTAATAAACACGGTTGCTTTACTTGCTGACGCTGATTTTATGATTTGGTAAACAGATTGCATTTCTGATGAGCTACCAATCAAATCATAGTATTTACCGTTCTCGTAAGTTGTTTGATAACTTTTGACTGTTTGTTTTAAATCTTTAAGTTTTAATGCGTTGTTTACTGTAATGCGAAAACGATCGGCTTCGATTGGTTTTTCTAGAAAGTCACTGGCACCGAGTTTAATGGCTTTGATTGCCATTTCTTTAGTAGCATGCCCTGTTAAAACAATCACTTGTGGTGCTGTATCCGAGTCTAAAGATGATAAAATATCTAGCCCGTTCATATCTGGCAGCATAACATCTAAAATCACTAAATCAGGCTCAAACTCCTGCAGAGCAACTACGGCTTGTTCACCATTGTAGGCAATGCGTGTTTCGACCCCGGTTGGGATCAAATATGATTGGTACATCAGCGCTAGCGATTCTGTATCTTCAACAATGAGTATTTTAGGTGGCATTACAGACTTCCTTTATTATCGTTTTATGCTGAGATAAAGTGATTATTTAACAGTTCCTTATTAGTAGCTTAGTGCGTATTTGACCGGTTTGTAAACTCAAACTTTAGTGTTTATTGATCACAATTAACGAGGCATCGTCTATTTCAGCAGTTAACTCAACCTGGCTTGCCTGCCAAAGTGCATAAGCAAACTCTTCACTTTGCACATTTTCGTCAGTTAATTTAGTAATAATTTGGTCTACATCGCTTAATTGCTGATTATCAAGCCAACCATCGGTGAATAATAAAATGTGTTCAACGTCATTTAAGTCATAACTATAATGTTGATAAACATGATCATCACTAAGGCCTAGTAAGGGATCAGTGCCGCTTAGCTGGATCAATTTGCCATTTTTGGTTATCACACAGGGGGCTGGGTGGCCTGCGTTAAACCAGTGAAGTGTGTTATTTTCAATAAAACTTATTAGTAAAGTGACTAGACTATTTTTACATAACCGCTGTTCATACAGGGCTTGGTTTAAGGTTGTTAAAACGTTTTGTATTGGGATTTTTGTTGCTAAACAGCCACTTAAAAAGCCCTTTATGGCAAAACTTTCTTTTAGTGCTGTTATACCGTGCCCCATCATATCGCCAATGATCACGGGCGCTTGCTGCTGGTGGGGGTACATACAAAAATCTCCTCCATTTTGGCTGATAATCGAGCCAAAATTATAGGCATTAAACTCCCCTATTTTTTGCCTTGTTTGCATACGCTCTTCGTTAATTAAATACTTTAATGCAGAAAAACGATGCACAATGCGCTCGATACTTTGTAATAACCGAGTTTTGCTAACGGGTTTTACTAAATAATCATCAACACCTAACAGGTTTATACGTTTTATAAGTTCTTCACTGTCATCACCTGTCAGCATAACCACAGATAAATTAGTTTTTAGGTTAGATTGATTAAGCTTTTTAAGTAAAGGCTCACTTGTGCCATTTTTAAGTTTATGATCAAGCAATAAAATTGTTGCCCCAGAGGTGAGAATTTCTTGCCAACCCGATTCACTGTCTTCACAGCAAATAACCTGAAAATGCTCAGATAAATAAGCATTCAGTAAAGCAAGTTGTGCTTTATCATCGTCTATGTAGATAAGCGTGGGTCGTTTATCGATATTGGTTAAACAAAAAGAGAATGTATTCTGTTGGCCAACAGTTTTATAACAAGCGTTTGGAAAGTAATGCTTGATGAGCGCAACCCCCATCCCCCCTTCAACTAATTCACCACTGTCTAATTGCCACCCTGATGCTTGTTGATTAAATAAATCATAGCTTGGCATGCTGTCTTTAAATTCTATTAGCAGCTGTTTATCGGGCAGTTTATGCATAGCAAACTGCACATGCATTGACGTTTCTTGGCTATGGCGTAACAGATTAGTTAGGTATTCGGTTGCTACTAACCCTGCTGCATCTATATCTTGATTTTTAACACTGATCGCCGTCAAAACATGTTTTAAAATATGGCGAATCTCACTGACTGTAGGCCAGTCTAAACTAAATGATCTTTGATATAAGCAGTCCATACAGGTTCTCAATAAGGTAAAAACAACCAGCGCTGTTTAATAACTTTGTTTAACAAGTACTCTGTGAGTTTAGGCCATTTTGGTTGAAACGCTTTGAGCGTTTTCACGATGCGGCTACCCAATGGAGCAAACTGATGCTGAGCGACAACAACTTTTACGTTATTAACGCCTGCGTGTTCTAGATTTGCCATACCGTGACATAAAGCTTCTTCGTCGTTATAACCAAGAGATACCGTTAAAAATGTGAGATCAGTACACAAACTCAGAGCATGCAGTGGTACATTGCCACGATTGCATTTAAGAGCAGGGCTCATATCTAAAAAAATATAGTCGTACTCTTGCTTTATGCGCTCAATAGCATCATTTAGTACACTTTTATTTTTGACCGATTCGAGCTCTTTAAGGTGCTGCATGGTGAGCAAATCTACTTGCTCAGTATTGATAATATTCAACTGACATGAAATATCACTGAAGCACCAAGACTCCGGTGTTTCTGGCTTTTCGAACTTAAATGGATTTAACGGATTTAAGTCGATAATCAGCACTTTGGCGGCTTGCAAACTTAAGCGTTTTGCGACACTGGCACAAAGTGATGTAGAGCCCTCGTTGCCGGTTAAAGATATAAAGCAAATACAACGCGCTTTGCTGTTATCTATTTCATTACACACGGCTTCAAGTTCTTGATATTGTGCTGGTATTAGTTTCATAAGCCCACCACTAAAGCTACAACAGTAATAAAGTCTAAGAAGTTTGATTTAAACTGGCTCATTAAATCCTGACCTTTGTCTGGTACATACAGGGTATCGCCAGCACGTAACACAGGGATATACGCTGAGTTAGGGTTTTTAACGAACTCTTCTAAATCAAATACACGAGACTGCTCTTTACAGCATGAATGATTTACCACCACGATTTTGTCGATAAGCGCTGAGCTTGATGGGCCGCCCGCTTCTGCAAGTACATCAAGTACGGTCATAGTGTCATCAAAGCTATAACGACCAGGCTTTTCAACTGCGCCCATGATGCGAACTACTTGCTCTTTTGGCGTACGTAACCAGTCTTTATCTTTTTCTGGGATATAGATGGTATCGCCCGGTAAAACGTGTGGAAATAAGGTTTCATCACCGGTTTCAAAATACAATGCAAGGTTTAATTTACTGACTCTTGCAGCATTGCCGTTACGATGAGTAATACGAATATTGCGTAAGTCAGCGTTATCTGTAGGGCCATCAGCAGCGGCTAAAATGTCGATAAAGTGCATATTAGTATTAAATGCATAGCGACCTGGTGAGCCCACCTGCCCCATAATGTAAATAGACTTGCTTGATTCTTGACGGATCCATTGAGACTTATTGTCTGCAGGGTCAACTGGTAACTCTTCAACAATAATGGTATCGCCGGCAATTAAACTTGGTAGTGCATACTTACCCGAATCATTTATGGTGTATTGCTCTAAATCGAAACGTTTAGTCACCTCACCGTTTCTAACAATTTTAATATCATTAATATTGGCACCTTTAGTTGGGCCGCCGGCATGCGCAAGTAAATCAGTAAAATCCATTTCAGGGCTCCACTCATAACGACCGGGAGATAAAATGGCACCAATAATTTTGATTGCACGTTTTGGTGGTACTTTTAACCAGCTTTTTTCGTTTTGATCTGTTTTCTCTGGGACAAAAATGACATCCCCTGGGTTTAGGCTTGGCACTTTTACTGTTACTAAACCTTCGCTGTAACCTTGTAGGTCAAATAAAATACTTTCACCCGCAGGGGTTAAGATTTTAATCTGGCGAGTTTCAGCAAAACGGGTCGGGCCACCTGCATTAGCAAGAATATCTAAAAAACTGGTGCTTTCTCCTGCTTCATAAGCGCCCGGCTTTTGTACTTCGCCCATGATATAAACCGTTCTTGAAGTCGTATTTACATCATCAACCATGATTGGCACATAAATGGTTGAGCCCGCCTTTAGCTCAGGCATAGTGTCGTTGTTTGGTTTATCTAGATATGCTTTTAAATCGAACACAACTGGTGTTTTATCAACGATAACGCGGATTTTGGTTACATCGGCATAACGAGTAACACCTTCAGCACGCATTAGCGCATCGAGTACACTCATGTTTTCTTTAAATGAAAAACTACCCGGATTATGTACTTCGCCAAGTAAGGTAATTGCACTGTTATCACTCGCATCACCTGATGCACTTAAGGTTTGTGCATCAAAATCAATTTGTACGTTACCTAGTAGTGGAGACACTGGTACAAATACCGTGTCAGCACTTTGTAATACAGGTAATAAATCAATGTTGCCAGAGTCTAAGTAGGCTTTATAGTTAAACTCAATCATCTCGGTGCCACGGCGAATTTGTAAACGGTCTAATTGAGCGCCTGGTTTTAAGCCGCCAGCACGGGCGATGACCATTTGAATGTTGCCATCTTTAGGAATACTTACTTGTGATGGGTCGTTCACATAGCCCATAACATTGATAAAAATATCTCGTGAATGAATTTCGACATAAAAGTCATCCATCGCCACATACATTTCACTTAATGCTATGCGTAGTTGGTTTTGCACATCATCTAGCTGTAAGCCTGCTACTTTAAAACGACCTAGCTCTGGTAAGGTAATAGCCCCTTCTTTATCAACTTCAAACGGTTCGCTAAATTCAGCTTCGCCTGGTAGGTATAAGTAAAGTTTATTACCGACTTCAATCTCTTCTGCGAAAGTAGGTAACGCGAATATAAGTAAGCAAAGTAAGATTAACTGTTTCATGTTATTGCTCCTTAGGACCATTTAAGATTTTAGTCCAGCGGGATAATGCATGTTTTTGTTTAGTGGCTTTATCGTCACTCATGTCGATAATAATTGCCTCTACTCGTCTATCTGAATGACGTTTAGAACGTGAGTCAGGTTCGTCGCTGTACGGTGTTAAACTACCTTGCGTTAAGGTTGTTATTGTCGCTGGGGTTACACCATAAATACCTAGCCAGTGTTTTACAGTTTCTGCACGCTTAAGTGCTAACTCATAGTTGTTTTGTTGCTGACCACTAATGTCAGCATGACCAACAAGCAGTAAGTTAACTTCATCAACTTGTTTAATTAAGTCAGCCGCTTGTGCTAAACGTGTGATGTATTTAGGAGTAACCTGAAAATCATTAAGCGAGAACTGGTTATCACTATTTAAAAGCTCAGTGATCTGGTCTTTAAGTGATGCTGTCATGTTTTTTTCAGTATCAGTAACGCCTGCACATTGGCTCATCGCATTAACAGTTTCAAAGTGCTTCGCAAGCTGATTTAAACCGTGATAGTGAATAAGTAAATCATGCTCAGCATCAGACCACATTTGCGCTGCTATTAGGCGTCTTATACGGTTTTCGTATATTTGTGCTTTTAGCAGTTGTGCTGGCATACATTGCTGTATCCCTTGTGCTTTTAATAAATCTAACTTTAAAACATGATGCTCAAATTCACTTAGCACCACGGTTTCTTGTGTGTCATAGATCATCTCGTGTTGTTCATCAGTAAGCGGATAATTTTGATATTTTTCTGCCCAGCCTCCTTGCCCCTCATCAGGCCAAGAAGCACATCCACCAAGCGTTAGCAAAATGATTGTAAATAGTATGTGCTTCATAAATCACCTCACGCGATATCAGCTTGTTCGATAAATGGAATCGTCTTATCAACTCTTAATAGACTCATTAGTTTGTGTGGTTGCCCAGACACATTAAGCAGTGATAATTTTTGCCCTTTTTTCTCAATACGTTTATATAAGAACACCATGGCACCAATGCCAGATGAATCAATAAATGTAGTAGAGCTAAAATCGAGTACCACACTTTGCTGTTTGCCATGTGCAACTTCTTCAAACTGATCTTTAAAGCCATCGACGGCTAGACCAGAAAAGTCACTAGGTAGTGAAATTAGTTTGGTATCTTTAGAAAATGATGTGTTGTTAGCCATGATCTTCACCTTAGTTAAATTGGTTAGTCATAGTAACTAGTACAACTAAAATGCCAGTTTATAAGGTTTTGAAATTTAAAGGCTAAATGATGGGGTGATGCATAATGCAATTAACTTTTTGCTGTTAATTTGCATTATGCAACGTGATTTGCTTAATTTATTTGATAAAAAAGACGTGGATTGGTATCACTGCCCTTTGCCTGTAAAGACAACTTGTAATGTTTTAACCACAATTGAAAACTCAAGCTTCGCCCAAGCACGCGGTGATGACATACTCAGTGAATAGGCGTAATCCCAGCCAATTTTACTGCGTGCATCGTCTATGGTTTCGTCATAACCGTTCATCACTTGAGCAAGACCAGAAATACCTGGTTTAACCCCGTAAGTACGCTGGCAAAAATAAGGGATGTCTTTTTCTAATTTACCATAAAAAACAGGACGCTCTGGTCTTGGGCCAATTAATGACATCTCGCCTTTGAGCACATTAATTAATTGCGGAAGTTCGTCAATTCGTGTTTTACGCATAAAGCGCCCTACTGCCGTTATTCTTGGATCATCTTTACTGGCCCACACAGCACCAGAACGCGACTCAGCATCAACCACCATAGAGCGAAACTTATAAACATAAAATAACTCAACGAAGTCATCTGAGCTTTCACCCACTCTAAGTTGCTTAAAGATGATAGGACCTTTAGATGTAAGCTTTATAGCCAGCGCTGCAATTAAACAAACAGGCCAAACTAGACTAAACGCAAATAAGGCACCTGCAATATCTAAGCTTCGTTTGATGACTCTAATAACAGACTTGGTTTGTGCTTTACTCGCAGATTTTACACGTTGCCAAGGGGTGTCGAAGTAACCTTGTTCATAACGAATGATCCCCCACAGTGCTAAAAAGTAGCTATTTAAGATGTAATTAACTTTATCGACGATAGGAATGCGTTTTTTAAAGGCGAATAGTGTTTTAACAGCTTGTACTGCGTGAAGTGACAAAATGCCTGTAGCAATCAATTGTGACCACACAGATTGCGTGACGATAGCCTCTATAAATACACAAGCATAAATACAGGCTAAAATAATTGGCATAATCCCACGTAATACTTTGTGCGAGAAAAAGTTCATACAAGTCCACCCTAAACGCGGGTTAAGTAATAAAAAAAGCGCTTTTATTTGTTGCCAATTACCGGCACCTAATCTTACTCGGCGTTTATAATCCTCACTTTGCTCATCGCATTCTCGCTCGTAAATGACTACTTCTTCATCAACAACGGCTTTACCACCTTTGCTTAAAGCTTTCATTGATAGCACGAAGTCGTCGTTAATGGTGTTTTTCTCTAATTCATTTGCATACTCAGCTCGCATGGCAAACATCGCGCCTGGTACGCCAATCACAGCGCCAAGGTTTGATTCTGATTTTTTCACTTGGTTTTGGTACTGCCAGTAGGCTTTTTGCGCATCTGGTGCATTTTCATCTAAGGTGTAAACACCTGTCGAAATTGCCACTTGCGGATCACTAAATTGCTTAGCTACTTTGTTTAATGCATCAATGCTCAATAAAGCACTAACATCAGTGAACATTAAAATATCATTGTGATATTTCGCCACCCCCATCAAGGTATTTAACCCTTGTACTTTACCTTGGTTTTCATCACGATGGTGAAAATAACACTGCACGCCTTGCTTATGTAATACCTGCTGTGCTTGAAGAGCTTGTTGATAGCTTTTATCGGTGCAACCATCAAAATAAACATGAATAGAATAATGATGAGTGTCATATACTAGTGATGCTAGGTTATAAAGCTTTTCTGCAATATGCTGTTGTTCATTGTAAGCACACATCAAAACAGCAATATTCGGTGTGTAGTTGTCATCAAAAACGGTTTGCTTGCTTGTTTTTTGCTTTTTGCCTGCAACACACTTTAGTAATAATGGGTAGCCAATATGATGATATGCAGCAATACACATCAAAATGATAAATAATGTAGTAAAAATTGTCATGTTCGGCTCCTATACTGCTAAAGCAGAATATAAGTTGTCGTATTTACTACTCATGGTTCTGGCATCCGCAATAGCAATAGCGTGATGACGAATACATAAACCATGCGGAAGTCTACTTGCTCTTAAAATAGCCGGTGCAAGTTTGTTAAATTCGTGAGGAGACACAAGTTCACCTTCATTCTTAGTAAGAACTTCATGAATGCCTCCAACATCGGAAGCTACAACCGGAATACCACACGCCATAGCTTCAATAATCGATAATGGCAAACCTTCACGCTGTGAATACAAACACATCACGTCGATACTCGAATAAAAGGCTCGCATGTCCTGTACATTACCTAAAAAGTGCACGCGTTCGTTAAGGCCTAAATTACGTACAAGATTCATTAAAGTGACTTTCTGTTCGCCGTCACCTGCAAACACAATATGGTAATCCTGAGGTAAATAATGCAAAGCATGAATAAGATCTTTGTGACCTTTTCCTTCAATTAACCTGGCCGCACAGCCAACCAACTTAGCTGTGTGGGGTAAGTTAAGCTGACTTCGAGCCGTTGTTTTATTTATAGCCACAAAGGTATCGAAATCTATACCATTTAAAATTGTGCGCTCAGGAATGATTGATGTTTTAGCTCTAAATTCGTCAGCAACAATACGTGCATCAGCAACCCAATAAATATTTGTAAATAAATCCAGTAATTTAGTGAAAGTACATTGCTTAACATTATTTAAATACCACGCGTCGTGAATAGTTGATATATGACGCACTGAATCACCGGTCAACGCACAAGCAATACCAGCATAGATAACAGGACCAACATGATGGCTGTGAATAATATCGATATTATGCTCTTTTATTAATGCCTTTATTTTGGCGATTACAGAAATACTGACGCCTGGTTTTTTGTTTAAACAAATGACTCGATGGCTATATTGTTCAAGCTCAGGCCATTGCTGAAACGCAGATTGTCTGTCTCCCTCAAGAGAAACAATAATACTCGAGCTACTAAATTGACTGTTTTTGAGTAAAGTAATTGCCATTTTTTCTAGGCCACCTACTTGTAGGTGTTGAACTAAGTGCATGACATTCATGATTTATCTCCTTCAATATTACCGAAGTTAGATTCGGCATTGACGATAGGAAGTACTGTTACCACCTCTGCGCTGGTAAGTTTTTCGATGGTTTTAATATCTTTTAAGTGACTGTCACAAAGTGCAGCAACAAATACGCTTGCACTACCTGTGAAAATTCCAAGCACAATGCCAACGATAACGGTCATCAGCATTGATGTATTGATAGGTTGTGTTGGGCTATAAGCTCGCTCAATTGTTTTAACTTTGTCAGGTCCTTCGTATTTAACTAATTTGCCCGTAACTTTGGCCATTTCGTAACGGCTCAGCATGTCTTTATAAAGTGATTGTTTAACATCGTAATCACGCTCTAGTTTACGTAATTGTTTTTCTACATCACTGGTTACTAACAGACGTTCACTGACAAGCTGCACTTGCTCTTCGAGCATTGCAAATTCTTGCTCTTGCTGAAGTAAATTATTACGGGCCTCTTCAAGCGCAAGAAGTTGTGATACTAAAACACTGCTCTCTTTACCATCACCAGACGGAAGCGTATTAACCATTTGCCATAACTGATCAAGATTCGTTGTGTCTAGCTCTTCACTAGATGCTAACAGCGCCTGTTGTCGACTTTTTAAGTTTGCCAGTGTGCGTTTTTTCTCGATAATCTTGCTATGTTTATCGGTATAGCGTGTTCTCAAAAGACTTAATTCAGATTCAGTACGAATTATCTTTTCTTCTAAATTGCCTAAAATTGGATTGGCCTGCCCTACTTTACTCACTAAGGCATTCAGTTTTGCTTTAGCCCCTGAAAGAGCAATCAGCTTTTGTTGTTTTTCGCTTAGTAAGCTGTCGAAGGTTTGGCGATTGCTATGTAATACATCGGGTAAGGTATTACTGTTTTTGGTTTTAAAATCAGCCAGGGCTTCTTCAGATAACTCAAGTTCTTCGCGTAAACTATCGAGCTGTTTAAAGAAAAACTGCTCAGAAGTATCAAGTGACGCCTTTGTTGGTGCTAATAAACGTTCAATAAATTTTTCTACCACCTTTTCAAGTACTGGCTTCATTTGTGATTGGTCATGCCAAATAAAGTTAATGCGGACCAGCTCATCGCCAATTAACGAAAGTGATAACGCTTTAGATAGTTTTTGATGGATTTCTTCAACTTGTTTTGGCGTAGCATCTTCAGCTATTAATTGGGTTTCTTTTGCTACTGCAATAAGTACCTTACGACTGATAACTAAGGTACGCAGCGCTGCCATACGATCAGAAAGCTGAAACGAGAAAGACAGATCATCTAAGTAAGGATTAAGTAGTGCAGACTCTTCAATTAAGATGGTGGCGTGATTGGTATATTGTTTTTGCGCAGATAAGCCAAGCGCAATGACGACGATTGGCACAATGCAAAACGGAATAATAAAGAGCTTAATACGCGTGTAAAGCGCATAAAGCCCTAAATAAATTAACCGTTTGATCTGCTCTTTAACTAACATACTTTACCTTTTGCTTTGCATTTTGCAAAATTGCTCGGTTTTAATTTGCAAATTGATAAAAACAACCGAGATTTCTATAGATAGTTAGTTAATTGCAGTTAGTGAGCCAAAATGTAAAAAGCCGCATCTTGTATCGATACAAGATGCGGCTTTGGGTTGAAAGGTTTGTTTAGCAAAACCTAAGTTGTTTACAGACTAGCTTGGCTTTTGCTTGCCAGCTATGATCACTTGCCTGCCGAGATTGGTTTGCTCGCCAATTCAAGTTGTTTGATTTACTTAGGCTTACAGCATAGTCGACACGCTCAATAAAGCCCTGGTGGTTGTCTGCTATTAATATGGTCTCTTGGTACGGATTAACCGCAGCAAAGCGTGTCGTGACAATCGGTGTGCCTGTTGCTATGTATTCTTTTAATTTAAGTGGATCACAGGCCCTGATCTGCTCATTATCAACAAATGGCAAGATAGATACCTGCCAATGCTGAGAAAATGAAGCTAAACGATCATGTTCTACAGCCGGTATATGGTTTACATTGTCTAACTTGATTAGATCAGAGAAGTCTTCGACAAGGTGGCCTATCAATACTAATTGATACTCAGGCCTATCTTTAGCTAGCCTTAACAATAAGGCTTTATCAAGCCAAGCATTCAAGGAACCATAGAAACCAATAATTGGTTTGCTTATTTGCTCAAGTTCAACGGCTTTTGTGGTTTGCGTGGTAAAAAGCTCTAAATCGACCCCATGAGAAAGCATTTTAACTTTAGATTTCGGCATTTTGTTGGCTAGAGGCTCACTCACAACATAGATGGTGTCAGCTTTTTCGATAAGGTCACTTTCAAAAGGCGCGACCATTTTATGATCAACCCCCGCAAGTGCAGAGAAGTCATCACCACAATAATAAATGACCTTATCTTGCGCTCGCGGTGAGATTAGACTAATTGCAGTAGGCACACTAAGCCAATAAACTATTGGCTCATCATCTATGAAACCTTTTCGATTAAAAATCCATTTATTAAATAGCCTTACTATTACGCTATCGTGCCAAGGTAAAACCGCTAATGTGTGTGCTGTTAAATTAATGTTCTGGCCGGTTTTGGTTGTCGTCGTTTTCGGTCTTGAGGACTTTGATAAGAATAGGCTTTTTAATTTGTTTAATACCCGTTTTACATCAATTAAGCGAAGAGTTGGTTTGCGCATACCAATCGAGTTAATCCAAATAACCTGATGTTGTTTTGCTAGTTGTTTAAATAGGTGCTGTGTACTACTTGGGTGACTTTGCCAGTCTTCGCCGAATACAATAAATTTCATAGCGAATCCTCCAGCTCTTTAACAATTTTAGCTGGATTGCCAGCAACAATAGTATTTGCTGGCACATCTTTAGTAACTACCGCGCTTGCAGCAACTATAGCACCCTCGCCTATTGTTACACCTGCAAGCACAGTTGCGCCGGTGCCTATCCAAGCGCCTTGTTTGATAATGATATCGCCAACTTGGCATTCATCATCAGGGTCACCTAGAGCACGTCTTTCAGAGTTTAGAGGGTGACCAGGAAAACCAGCTAAAAATACCCGACCTGCAAGGCGAACATCATCTTCTAAAACAATTTTTCGACCAACAGAAAACGCATTCTGCCAACCAATATCTACATTACTGCCAATTATAAGTTTGGGTGTGTTATTACCATGACTACGCCCACAAAAAGTACTGATGCCACTAATTCGTGTGTTGTCATTACAGCTAATTTCAAGTTTTCCTAAAATTTGCGGCATACCAGAATATAGGTATAAATTTGCTTTTGAGCCCTTGATTTGGCTTTTAAATAGTGGTGTGTAATAAAAAATGCGCCCTAGCTCACTCACTACTGTTTTAACCAATAAATGCAATTTATATATAAATGAATGAATACCTGGGATAACCCACATTTGCGGATTGCGAATCGATTTCGCAAATTGAAAAAGTGATTTTGCAAATGGGCTGTCACTTGATTTAAGCCATTGTTTAATATTTTCACTCATGTGAGCTCTCCCTTTGTCTATCAATTACAAGCTTTTCTAACGCAATGGTTAAAGCAAGAATGATATATATAGGCCATGTAAATGCCTGAGTTAAAAAGGTTCCTGACACCATAAAACCAATTAGGCCGCCCTTTAGCGCTTTCGCATTTACATCAATTTGTTTGTCATTAATCTGTTTATTCATTAAAAAAACACGGTTCAAGGTGCGATAAATACAGGCAATCACAAGCACAAAAATGCATATTCCGACGATACCTGTTTCACCTAATACCTGAAACCACGTACTGTGTACTGCATGATTCTTGCCATCCCAATGTGGGCTATAAAAATAGTAATTAACGACAAAGTTATTAACCCCAACCCCAGTTAATGGATTATGTATCGCCATATTGATTGCGGCTTGCCATGCGTAGATACGGCCCATAGCAGATTCATCAACACCGCCTTCATGAGAACCGCCACTTTGTCTGTCTGCAATACCTGCAAAGGCAACCATGGCTAACATGCCCACAGCTCCAATACAGCCTACAACTACCGGATTTTTAACTTTTTGATAAATAAAGAAACTAAGTACAGCAGCAATGCCAAGTAAGCCACCTCGGCTTTGCGTGGCAATAACACCGCTAATTGCAACAACTAAGCATATAAACGCAATGATGCGTCTAAATTTATGGGCACTTGAATCAAATACTTCAGCAGCTAAAAAAGACACGGGAAACATCATTACAAGTGATAAATCGTTAGGATCACCAAGCTGCGAGCGAAGTTCTCGCGAAATAGTGACGCGGGTACCTTCTACTAGGCCAATGCCATTCATTTTGTTACTCAGGGCAACTAAAGCAATGGCGGCACCTGAGATCATGATGCCAATTCTAACCACATTAAAATGCTTTAATGTGCTCATCCACCACGAGATTGCAAATACCATAATGAGTACTTTTGTCAGTACACCTGACCAGTACTCCATCGCTAAACCGCGATTTGAGGCACTAAAAACGCAAACAGTAAGCCAAATAAACCAAACAAAAAATATCAGATGATTGGTATGCCAATGTGGCTTTAATTTTTGTGAGATAAACAGGTGCCAAGCTATTCCCAATAGTGACGCAAGCGCGAGTAACTTAGGAATTTTAAAAGGCATTAAAAAAGGAAAAGCTTCGTGTAATCTAAAGTAGCTAAATAAAATAAACAAAATTATAAAAGCCACACTTACCTTTACTGCAGTGAAAGCGGCAAAAGGTAATAGCAGCAATGCAAAAACTGCTATCGGGCCCAAAATGGCATAGGTAACAACCACAAGTAAGGTTACTAAAATGCCATTAATGAATAACTGATTTTGTTTATAGTAATTGAGCATATTGATGCTCCTTCATTAAGCTTGTAATTACATGCTTAATCAAAGATTTATATTGGAATGCTAGGCCAACTAAATAAATTAAACACACCACCCATTTAGCATAACTAAGCTCGTTAAACTGTAATGTGATAAACGTTATAGAGGCCAATGCTAACCAGCTTGGAATTAATGCAGCAAAATTTAGATTTAGAGGTTCGAAATATTGACTAACTGAGTAAAGGCAAACTAATTTAAAGCTTTGCATAATAATTAACGACAAAATTGCGCCTTCAACTCCAAAGTTGGGCACTAAAAAATACAGTAGACTTAGGCCTAAAAGCGCTGTGATAAAGTTAATTAAGGATACAAACACACCATTCTTGTGCATGTAGCAACCTATATTAAAAATATCGCTGTGATGACGAATAGCTACAACAATAATTAATAAAATCAGCCAGCTATCTTTGCCATGGTATTCAGCAGGAAGTACAGAGTTTAGAGCGATTGGTGCCAGTAAACTCATCAAAACACACATAGCTAAGCCTGCATTTAATGAGGTTATTGCATAATTTTGATATTGCGTTTTATCTTGCTTAATTAAGCTGAAGCGCTTAGCAAACCACCAAAGTCGGATTGGCTCAAATGTAAATGAAGTTATAATGGCGAATTGTGCTGCGACGTAATAACTTGCTAATACACTCTCGTTGAACTGTGCAACAATGAACCAGTTCTCGGCACCATTACCGGCATAAACAAACAAACCTGATGCGATAATTGAAGTTAAGAATACAGTCTGTGATTTTTTTATTCTCCAGCTAAAGCGAGAATAGCTCACTTTAAGTGCACTTCGCATATCACTTAAGGTTAAACACATAATAATGAACGTGCAGACAACACCTGAAACCATTACACCGGTTACATTAAAACCAAGAACTAACAAAGTGATTGTTAAACAAGTTTGTATGACAGCATGCGCAATACTATAAAAACAATACTTTTGCGCGTAACCAAATAACCGGTAGTAGGTATACGGGATAGCAAGTACCGAGGCAAAAGTTAAATTTAAAATAAGTAACCTAAAATCAATCACCTTTATTTGCGCAGGTAAGTTTGCAATAATTTGCTCGCTAAATATAAAGCTACAGCCTAAAAAAAGCGCACTAAAACAGATTGTTAATACCAGAGAGTCTCTAAATAACGCCATTTTTTCACGAAAAGATGGATACTGTTGTTTTAGCAGTAGCTCAGGTAAACCAAGCGAAACCACTAAAGAGCATAGCGCCGACATGGTCACCAAAAAGTTCAGCTCACCAAACTCGCTCTTTTCTAAAAAGCGAGTTGTAATTGGTAAAAGCAAAAAGCCAAACCCTTTTACTGCAAAAATAGCTAAAGCAAAGTAACCGATTTGTTTTAAGTTACTCATAAAACCTCCCTATAAAGATTCAACCCATTTGGAAAGCTGCTGCGCTTGTTTAACTGCGTTATAATGCTCATTCACATGCTGCTTGGCATTTTGACCAAGTAAATAACGTTTATAAGGTGACAGCTGGTGAAATTTATAAAGCATTTTGCTGAGCCCAGAGATACTACCTGGCATACATTTCATACCAACACTTGGGGTTACAATTTCGTTTGCTCCCATTAAAGTGGTAGTCAGTACAGGAAGGCCACAAGCCATGGCTTCTTTTAAAACTAACGGGCCTGTATCACGGTCGCCATTTTCTGCGACGCAAAAAGGAGCGATAAGCGCAGAATAATAAATTAGGTTTGAGCTAACCCAATCATGAGGTTTTTCACCTAGAAAGCGTATATATTTACGAATACCTAACTCTTCAGCCATGTACATTAAATCGTTCAGCATTGGACCGTCCCCTACTATATCGAGGGTTATCCCAAACTCTTTTGGAATATGCTTAAGTGCAGGTAGTAGAAATTGCAGACCTTTCTTCTCGACAAGACGGCCGATGAAAATCAAACGCACAGATTCATTAAGAGACGATGGTACAAATTTAAATTGTCTAGTATCGATACCGCAATGCAACAATTTAACATTGCTCTTTGAAAAGCGCTTAAATTGCATAGCCATTTCTTCACAAACCGCTATCGAAAAATCACAAAGTGCTAGTTTTGGTTTTAAATCTGCGTTGTTAACGTAAACATCATGACCGTGGCCAATAGAAGACACGGTAATGCCTGATAGTTTTGCAGCAACTATGCCGTATGCAAGTGGGCCATGCATAAAATGACAATGTAAATGGTTTATCTTTGCAGCTTTTATATAGCGTGCAATTTGATAACCATACGCAAGTAATGATTGTGTTGAAATTGATTTAAATTGAGCTGCAGTATGCGTTGCCCTTGCTAACTTATAAATGTTAAACATAGAAGGTAAGATCAATTTAAACGCAGGTTTAGTGATTTTTTTAACTTCAATGGCACTGGTTAAATTAATCATCACAGAGGTTTTTTCAAATGTAAGAACTGTCACCTTATGCCCTGCGTTTAGAAGAGCTTTAATTTCCGTTACAACAAATGTTTCTGATGCAATTGGAAAGCTTGGGACCAAAATAGCAATATGCTTCATAAAAACGCTCCTATAAAAACTGTTATAAGAGCTATGGCAAGTTCCATACCCAGCAAAAAAACCGAAATATTCCCGAATTGAGATAAAAAATTACCGAAGATTTGCAAAATGCAACGCACAAAGAGAAAAGGCTGAGTAATTTCAAAGAAAATACAGATTTAAAGCTGGCGTCTAAATTGCGTATCCTTTACTACGTGAAGAAATGCTATTGGAGCATATTATGAACAGCCAAGTCAGTATTATCATTCCCAACTACAACTGTTTGCAGTATCTAGATACCTGTATTAACAGCATTTACCAGCAAAAAAATGTAAATTTTGAAATCATTATTGTTGATGATGGCTCTACAGATGGCAGCAAAGAATACCTTGAGCAACTAGCTGCTGACAAAAGTGAAGTACGCATCTTTAGCCAACAAAGAAAAGGGGTTGTCGCTGCTCGTAACCTGGCAATTACGCAAGCAAAGTCAGAGTACTTAGCTTTTTTAGATGCCGATGATTATTGGTCAGCAGATAAACTTGCAGCTCAGTTATCATTTCATAAAAAACACCCAGATTGCGTGTTAAGTTTTACTGACTACATGCATTTTAATGAAAACAACGAAGATATAATTGGCTGTTTTGATTACTGGCCTGAGTTTAAATGCAATGAAGAAAACACAGACTTCCAATTTCTTGATAATCCAATAAGCCAAATGATCACCACCAACATTGTTGGCACTTCGTCGGTCATGGTTAAGCGCTCTGCCATTGTTGAGGTGGGTGGTTTTGATAATAAGTTAAGTAGCGCTACCGATTTAGATTGCTGGTTAAAAATAGCTAAAAAAGGTTATGTAGGTTATTCAACGCTATGTGCAATGCACTATCTAATGCGTGCTAACTCTATAACATCAAATAGAGAAAATAGATTAGCAGCGATGGTCGAAATTATTAATCGTAACCAATCTGTTGTATCAAACAATGAACGAAAAAAAATTAAAGCACGATTAAGTGAATGCTATGGCGAGTTCTACCGTGAACTTGGTCAGTATTCAAAAGCACTTATGTATTCAAACAGAGCCTTTTGGCTATTCCCTCATAAACGAAACTTTAAACATATGCTGTATGACTTGAAGCACTTATTTGGAGCGCATTCATGAAAAAAAACATTGTAATCATCGATGATGATGAAGCAATTTTAAGGTCGCTAAAACGGTTATTAGGTACTAACAACCATGTAATTTGTTTCAACGACCCTCTATCGGCAATTGAGTATGCGAAAAAGAACCCTATTAGTTTAGTCATTTGTGATCTGTTGATGCCTGCAATCAGTGGTTTTGCTGTTCTAGAGGATATTAAATTGCTACAGCCGAACTGCTCTCGCCTTTTGATTACTGGCTATGCAGAGCTAGAAGCTTCTAAAAGTGCACTTAACAATAATATAGCTAATATGATTACCGCAAAACCTTGGGATAACTTTGAGCTAACTATGCTAGTTGATATATTAATTGAAAATAGTCACCTTAAATTTAATCAATGCGTAGAAAATGTGAGTTCATAGTGCAGCAGTTTGTGGTCGCTGCCGTTTACTGAGTTAACACCAACATTAGATAAAGAAACATCTTCACTCACTAAACAATGATCTATTGGTAAACCCAAAACTTTTAAATCACTTAGCTGATTATTGAAAGACCAACTTGTATAAAAACCTGTGCGATTAAAGCAACTGCTTTTAGTCTTTATAAAGTACCGTGACCAAGGTACTGTATTAAAATCACCGGCAACTAACCAACTCCCTTTCAAGTTTTTAATTTCATTACTAACTTCACTTAATACCCTATTTCTCTGACTCCATAAAGTATGAGTTCTAGGTGATGGAGGATGAAAAAAAACACTATTTAACATAATGTTATTGTACAAGAAACTAAGTTTTACATAGCCAAGTTTAGGATTATCAAAGCGTTTAATTTGCCTTTGCACAATAGGTAGCTTGGAGATAACAAGAATGCCAAATGGTGCCCCTTCAACTTCAGCATAACCAAACAAATGATATTGCGTGTTGAGTTCATCAAGCACATGGCGCTGCGTATCATTAAACTCAAACAGTACCAAGATATCATTTTGCGTACCTAAAAATTGACTGTCGATGATCTGTGCTAAGTTAGGATTGCTATATTGCAAATTTACTTGTGCGATTTTGATATCGGAATTTTTAACAGCTTCAGATGATGAGTAAGGTTTAAAGTGAAATAGAACTAAGCCAATACTTAAAAAAACTAAACAAAAAGAAAGCTTTTTATTCCATAACAATAAAAGTATTGCAGGTAATAAGCTACATATAATCAGCACGCCACGCAAAGCGCCTGCTAAATCAAACAGGTAACCTTCGAGTTGATTAAAAGCCAACAATATAATTAATATATAAATAACCAGTAATATTAAACGCATCGCACTCCCCCCTTTGATTACTTATAGTTGCATATTTTGTTCCTTGCTGATAGATTCATATAACATAACTAGTATGATGTGTTCTTTAACGGTAAAAAATTAAGCACCCGAAGGTGCTTAATTCACTTTAAACTTGCAGTAAGTCTTATTCGAAACCGTTAATCATTTTATCGCAA
This sequence comes from Pseudoalteromonas sp. Isolate3, assembly GCF_022398505.1. Lineage (NCBI taxonomy): Bacteria > Pseudomonadati > Pseudomonadota > Gammaproteobacteria > Alteromonadales > Pseudoalteromonadaceae > Pseudoalteromonas > Pseudoalteromonas sp. Isolate3. The sequence continues at coordinate 45,010 of NZ_JAKEVN010000018.1, forward strand.
ACTACCGGAGTTGGTCTGTGGTTATCATCAACAGCAACAAACGTAAAGCTACCTGAAATAGCTAAGTGCTTGTCATCTTTGTGCATTCTTTCTAAAAAGATTTCAACGTCTACTTTAAGGCTGGTATTACCTACATGTACAACTTTAGAGATAAGCTCTGCGAATGTACCAGCCGGAATGGCTTCTTTAAAATCTACACGGTCAGACGAAATCGTTACAAGTGGCTTACGACAAAAACGTGTAGCAGCAATAAACGCTACTTCATCCATCCACGCCAACGCGTCACCGCCAAATAAAGTATTGTGGTGGTTGGTACGGCCAGGAAAAACAGTTTTTGTTACTGATGTTGTTGAGTCAGCAATACGCTTTGCAATAATAGCGTCACGATCGATTTGTTGTGTCATAGTCTCTACTTTTTATTAGCTAATGTGTCTTGCATCATTAGCGCAGGGTCAAGGCGTTCATTCTTCCAATTAAAACGCCAGTCTAAATGAGGGCCGGTAACTCGACCGGTCGCGCCGATCTCAGCAATTTTATCGCCACGCTTAATTTCATCCCCTACTTTTACATCTAATTTGCTTAAATGAATGTAAGTAGAGGTAACGCCATGGCCATGGTCAAGAATTAAAGTACCACCAGAGTAATATAAGTCAGCATCAGCAAAAACCACTGTGCCGCTGACTGGGGCATACACTGGACTACCCGTTTTATTGGCAATGTCTAATCCAAAGTGTGGTCGACGTGGTTCACCATTAAAGTAGCGCTGGCTACCATAAACACCAGAAATTCGCCCAACTGCAGGCTTATAAACGGGATCTAAAAAATAACGTAAATCAGAATTAACTTGTCTAGCTTTACGAACAGCAACAGCTTCACGGCTAATACGTTCAGACACTTCTTTAGGGGGCGAAACATATTTTTTTGCAACACCGGTGATTTTATCAATTTTGTAATCACGTTTTGTGATCACAATTTCTTGTTCGTGACTTACACCTGCCCTATCAACCCAAGAAAGGGTATGATTTGCCTTAGCATCACGACCAAAACCGAACACAAACTCACCATTTGTTGAAAGCTTAAGAGACTCACCATTTAAGCTAACACTTTTAGCACCTTCAATCTGGCCAGTCACTAAACCGCCTTGAGTTAAATGTCCTTTTAATTCAACAGCACTTGCAGTTAAAGAAAACAATCCTGCAAATGCTGCTATTAGTAATCCTTTACGCATAACTTATAGACCCCTTGCCAACCCCTTCATAAGCTGTAATTTTTACTTCTGATTCAGGGTATTGGTTTTTAACTTGTGAACTTAAGTAGTCTGCAATGCACTCAACCGTAGTATCGCAAGGTAAAATGTCGCAGCGTGACTTATCAATCGCCATTTCAAAATAGCCTTGCTGTGATGTATAAGCAAAACATACATCGTTATCTTGTGCTGTTACATGCTTAAGGTCTGATTTATTAATTTCATCTTCAGCTGTTGCTAAATAAATGTCTTCCCATTTATCTGCCCACTCTTTTTGTAAGCGAGGCATAGCCATACCATCAAGGCTAATACCAATTTGTGAGCGATGACCATGAATAATACGCTGACAATTACCATCGTGCTTTTTAAGACCGTGACTATAGTGATAGTAAAAGCTTTGGCTGTGCTCTGGGTATAAATTAATTTCAATCTTTTCAATGTTGCTAGGTAACTCAGGCATAATAGTTTTAATTAAAAACTCAGTTACCGATTTTTCATCAACAATATCAGCATCAATTAAACAAAATGCTTGATTTGGAGCACTCATAGCTAAGTGGTAATTATCACCAAAGTGACAATCTAACACGCTGTGATCAGCATGCTTTATAATTGAACCGTTTAGACTGTTAGGCACAGCAAGTTTATGGTCGATACAGTTATCAATAATGCCCTTAATCTGTTTTTTGACTAAACCAAAATCAAGGACCATCGACTCATCATTTAATTGACCGTGCAGAGTTAAATCCACAATCCAGCTCTCGCCAACTGCGCCGCGTTTATTACACAAGTAAGAAAAATCAATCACTGTTAGTGAGTTTACAAAAAGGATCATAAATTTCCTTTAGACTGGTTAAAGAATCACAGCAATTATAATGATTTTTACTTCACAATGCGCGGTTTTATCTACCTTTATCAGCGACACTTTAATTAAATGGTCATAAAACAAGCGAAAAATAGCAAAAAATTAACTGCTCCGAGTTGTTTAGCGTACAAGTGTACGCTAAAGTACGGGGCAATTTCTAAGCGATGAATAAGAGTTATGGAACCTAAAAACAGCTATACAAAAGAAGAATTGGTCCTTTGTGGTCAAGGTGAAATGTTCGGTGAAGGCAACTGTCGTTTACCAAGTGACAACATGCTAATGATGGACCGCATTATCTCTATCACTGCTGACGGTGGTGAGCACGGTAAAGGTCAGATCGTTGCAGAACTAGATATCAACCCTGATCTTTGGTTCTTCGACTGTCACTTTAAAGGTGACCCAGTAATGCCAGGTTGTCTAGGCCTAGATGCAATGTGGCAATTAGTTGGTTTCTTCCTTGGTTGGTCAGGTGGTCCTGGTCTTGGTCGTGCACTTGGTGTAGGTGAAGTTAAGTTCACAGGTCAAATCCTACCAACTGCTACAAAAGTAACCTATCGATTAGACATGAAACGTGTAATTAAACGTAAATTATTCATGGGTATGGCTGATGGTACTGTTGAAGTCGATGGCCGCGTTATTTATGAAGCAAAAGATCTAAAAGTAGGTCTTTTCCAAGATACATCTGCGTTTTAATCTTTAATTTAAGATACAAAATAGCAGGTACAAAAAAGCCCCTTGATGGGGCTTTTTTGCGTGAATAAGGTGCCTATATTAAGTTTTGAACATATTACGGTTTTCAATGGCCTCTCGCCAGCCACCCAACCATTCAGATTTAGGGTCGATTTGTTGATAAGGGCATTGTTCTTTTGAACGGCCTGCCAAGCCTGCTTTATAACCTTGAGAATGAGCTCTTTCTAAACGATCTCTTTTCTGTCTCTTCATAGGTAATATCCTCACCTTTTATATTTATAGATATGTAGCGAAATTGACATCTACATTTAATGAATAGTTAATAAAACTGTTAAATTCAAATGGCAAAAAACAATTAAATAGTTTGACAATAACTAACATGCTGATGCTCAAATGAATTAACATTTAAAATGACTAAGTGGTCGTACCTCTTCATCTAAAACGACCTATAAATACACTTAAATTCAGCTAAACACGATACAGCTCTTTTTAGCCTCCTAAAT
>NZ_JAKEVN010000180.1:0-4600 GCF_022398505.1 Pseudoalteromonas sp. Isolate3
GATATAACTAATGTTTAATATTGAGTTTTTAAGAATTGTTACAAATAAACGGCGCAAATATAGCATGACTGTTATCGCAGATGAAAAGACCTGAGGAGTGAGATTTTGACAATAACTAAAAATAACATCTATTTTTGTAAGCTTTAGTTTCCACTGAGCAATTATTAACCATAACTAAAAGTTATATAAAACCTTTTAACTAACAATAAATTAGCTTAATAAACTTGCTTGTTTCCAAAAGCATGCTGTCATGGACAAATTTTTTTAACTTTTTCTGGGCAGAATGAGCTAAAGGAATGCTGAGAATAAAAATCAATAACAATGACAGCGTTGTCATTTTTAATTATATAGAGCCCTTTTGTTCTTGTCTAACACTTTATAGCGTTATTTAAAGAAAGCGTATTGATTCAAATGAATCACAAAAAGTGATTATTTAAAAACAAAAAAGCGAGCATAACAGCTCGCTTTTAAAGTTAGGTTTAATCTGCTTTTAAGGGGCCCAATAAACTTCAATATTGATATGTGGGTGATTCAATACTGCACGTAAAGGCATATCAGCAACTGCCCCTCCCTCTTTCGCTTGCTTATAAACAGCCAGTTTTTCTTCACCGCTAATTAAAAGCTTCACTACTTTAGAATCTGCGATAGCAGATAAAGTTAACGTCATACGCTCGGTGATTTTACCAGTCACATCACTTTCAATAGCGTTAATTGCACATACTAAATCATCTGTCGCAAGGCCGTGTTCTAGACCTTCAGCATGAGGGAAAAGAGAAGCCGTATGACCATCAGGACCCATGCCTAAAATTGTCACATCAAAAGGACGCTTTAATGCTTTGTATGCAGCTTCACATTCAGCTACACCGTTTTGTGCCGTTAATGCGTCATTTTTCATTGTTACAAAATTAGCTGCAGCGCCATGGTTTTGTAATAGCGTGCTTTTGATAAAAGCTTCATTACTTTTTTCATGATCAGCATCAACCCAACGCTCATCAACCATAGCAACATCAATGTTTGCCCAGTCAAGGTCAAGGTTTGATAAGTGTTTATAAGCAGGTGCTGGCGATGAGCCACCCGATACCATCAGTACCGCGCGACCATCTTCTTTAATACCTGCAACAAGGCTTTGCTCAAGGCTTGAAGAAAGCTCAGCTGTTAATTCGTCTTTGTTTGCAAAGAATTTTTCAACAATTGTTGCCATCTTAATTACGCCTTATCGCCTGTGTTAAACCATACATGGTTGTTTTCTTCTAACAATTCATCAGCATCTTCTGGGCCCCATGTACCTGCACGGTATAAAGATGGTGCACCTTTTTCTTGCCAACGTTCAATGATTGGGTCGATCCACTTCCATGCCTGACGAACTTCATCACGGTGAATAAACAGTGATGGATTATTTGCAGCTGCATCTAACATTAAGCGCTTATAAGCATCAGAATGGAAACCATTACTGTATGCCTGTGATAACTCAATGTTCATCGTCACTGGTTCTAATTGCATCTCAAGATTATCAAGGCGCTTAGACATCAGTGTTAATTGAATTGTTTCTTCAGGTTGTAGGCGAATAACAAGACGATTTGGCTCAATATTACCTACATTGTCTGTATAAACATTGTGTGAAACTTTTTTGTATTCAACAACGATTTCAGCACAACGCTTTTTCATACGTTTACCAGTACGTAGGTAGAAAGGCACGCCAGCCCAACGCCAGTTGTCGATATGCGCACGAATAGCAACGAAAGTTTCTGTTTTACTTGCGCCTTCGTTTAGCTCTTCTAAATAACCTGGGACGATTTTACCGTCTAAGTTACCTGGCACATACTGACCACGTACAATGTTCGCATCCACATCTTCAGCCACTAACGGACGTAACGACTCAAGTACTTTCAGTTTTTCAGTGCGGATACTGTTAGCATTTAATTTGTTTGGTGATTCCATCGCTACTAGGCAAAGTAATTGTAGCAAGTGGTTTTGTACCATATCACGTAATGCACCCGCTTTATCGTAGAAACCAGCGCGGCTTTCTAAACCAACAGTTTCCGATAGGCTGATTTGGATGTTATCGATTGATTTAGCATCCCAAAGGTTTTCAAACAGTGAGTTTGAAAAACGCAATGCCATTAGGTTTTGTACAGTTTCTTTACCTAAATAGTGGTCAATGCGGAAAATTTGTTCTTCACTAAAGTACTCTGCAATTTTCGCATTAATGGCTTCAGCTGATTCACCACAGTAACCAATTGGTTTTTCAACAACAACACGTGATGTTTCTGTGATCAGGCCTTTCTTAGATAAGATTTCACAGCAGCTACCGTATACTGCAGGCGGTAATGAAAGGTAAAAAACACGAGACTTATCAGCGTCGTGTTCATTAAGGATATCTCTTAGTTTATCCCAGTCATCATCTGCTTCAGTCACATTTGATACAACTGGCACAAGGTAAGCAGAAAAAGCTTTCCAATCTTTTGCGTTGTATTCACCTTTACCTAAAAAGTCCTGTAAGGCTTTGTGCGCTGTTTCGATATATTCTTTACGTTTGCTTTCTTCGCGTACCGTAGGCAGGATACGAGAACCTTGAGGAAGGTTGCCCTCTTGATAAGCGCGATACATTGCAGGAAGTAACTTGCGTAGCGCAAGATCACCGCCGCCCCCAAAAATTACGATATCAAATGGATTTAACATATATCACTCTCTACATTGGCAATGCCATGTTAATCGACTCATTCAGTATGGCAGTGCGTGTTGTTATCTGGTTGATTGGCTGTGTTAGATGATCCCTTTAACAAAGCCTGTTGAATTTGTTTGTAAGTAGCTCACTCATTATTCTTATGTTGGCTGAAGTAAATGAGTCTTAGGGGCTCTGTAAATCCTCTCACAAAAATACAGGCCCTAAGAACTCCAGCGCTACCCGTTCAAAGGTATTCTGTTTGCAGCAGCTGCTGCGAATCTGTTACTGCTTACGATGTGTCTTATAGTAAGCGATCAGTCCGTTGGTTGAGCTATCGTGTGGATGACTAACTGAGTCATCAAATAGTTCAGCTTCAATTTTCGAGGCAAGTCCTTTACCTAGCTCTACACCCCATTGGTCAAATGAACAGATTTCTAAAATAATGCCTTGGCAGAAAATTTTGTGCTCATAAAGCGCAATTAAACGTCCTACCGTTTTCGCATCAACTTTATCTAATAACATTGACGTTGTTGGGCGATTGCCTTGGTGAATCTTGTGATTCAATAATTCTGCAATTTCTGCTTCAGATTTACCTTTTGCGGTCAAATCAGCAGTGACTTGCTCTGCATCAACACCGGCCATCATCGCTTCGGTTTGTGCAAAGAAGTTTGATAATAAAATATCATGGTGCTTACCAACATTTACTTGCGGCTCAATTGAAGCAATAAAGTCAGCAGGCACAATTACATTACCTTGGTGCAGACATTGGTAAAATGCGTGTTGGCCATTGATACCTGTCATACCCCAAATAATAGGAACCGTCGTATAAGGAACAGTTTCACCAGCAAAAGTAACATGCTTACCGTTACTTTCCATTTCACCTTGCTGTAAATACGCAGGTAACATGTGTAATGCTTGGTCATACGGTAAAATTGCTTGTGCTGTATAACCTAAAAAGCTAGTGTTCCATACACTTAAAAGCGCCATTAACAATGGTACGTTATTTTCAAATTCAGCATTTTTAAAATGCTCATCAATTTCAAACGCACCTTCTAGGATCTCTTCGAACGCGTCGAAGCCTAGGTACAAGGCGATTGGTAATCCTATCGCACTCCATAAAGAAAAGCGACCGCCTACCCAATCCCACATTGTGAATACGTTTTCATCAGCGATACCAAAGGCCGCTGTTTTTTCTAAATTGGTGCTTACAGCAACAAAGTGCTTAGCAATATGCTCTTGAGCTTGGGCTGTTTGTAGAAACCACTCAACAGCCGATTTAGCGTTAGTCATAGTTTCTGAGGTCGTAAACGTTTTAGATGAGATAACAAATAATGTTGTTTCAACGTCTAAACCTTGTAAAACAGATGCAATCTGAACACCATCAACATTAGATACATAGTGAACATTTAATGTGTCATCAGCATAAGCAGCAAGCGCTTCTGTTGCCATTTGCGGACCTAGGTTTGAACCACCCACACCAATTGCAACAACATCTTTCACAGCTTTACCTGTGTAGCCTAACCACTCACCACTGCGCACTTTGTTAACAAACGCTTTCATTTTAGCAAGCTCTGCGTTAACAGCGTCCGTTACATTTTCGCCATCAACCATTACAGCAGTGTTAGCGCGGTTACGTAAAGCAGTATGAAGTACAGCACGGTCTTCAGTAATGTTAATTTTCTCACCACTGAACATTTTGTCTCGCCATGCGCTAATGTCACACTCTTTCGCTAAAGCAATTAATTGTTCAAAAACAGTTTTATTAATTTGTTGTTTCGAGTAATCGAATAATACACCTGGGATCTGAGCAGAGAATTGCTCGAAACGCGTGCTATCTTTGGCAAATAAATCTTTAAGATGAATTTGTTTCATCTTTTTGGCACTTTCAGATAGTGCTTGCCAACTAGCTAATTGCGAACGGCTGCTCATATATAT
>NZ_JAKEVN010000181.1:0-4563 GCF_022398505.1 Pseudoalteromonas sp. Isolate3
TGATAATATTCTATAGATAATTATCTATAGGTGTTTGTTAATGGACTTGAGACATATTTCTTTTCGTTTACTTGAAGTGTTTATGTGCGTAGTAAAAACACGCTCAATTAGTGAGACAGCAAGGCAATTACATTTAACTCAACCGACTGTATCGCAACAAATTAAGCGCCTACAAGAAACCGTTAATGAACCTTTAGTGATGGTTAATCAGCAGCGTCTTCATGTTACTGAAGCTGGCTTCGCGTTATTTCAAACTTGTCAGCAGGTGTTTGGTCATTTTGATGATTATCAAGATTACTTAGCTGAGCTCAGAGGTGGTGAGCGCGGTCGCTGTAAAATTGCAATTGTGAATACTGCTCAATATATTTTGCCGAAATTATTAGGTCCTTATAGTAACTTACACCCTCATGTTGAGCTGCCGCTTGAAATTGGTAATCGTGCTGAGGTGCTTGCTCGATTTGAAAGAGGCGAAGATGATATCTATGTATTTAGTCATCCCCCCTCATTAGAGCACGCCAAGGCTGGCCAGTTTTTACAAAATCCATTGGTATTTATTGCGCCAACTAATCACCCGCTTGTAAGTAAAAACAACGTTACATTGCACGATTTAATCTCAGAACGATTTTTACTTCGAGAGCAGGGCTCTGCCACGCGAATGTTGTTTGAAAGCGAGCTACAAAGTCGGGGAGTTGTATTAAGTAATACAGTGCAAATGGCAAGTAATGAAGCTATTCGTGTTGCTGTCGGCTCTGGCATGGGTCTGGGAGTCGTGTCTCGTCATGTCTTACCACCACACGATAGCAGCTTTTGTATGCTAAATGTGCAAGATGTGAACTTAGCGAGTCATTGGTATTTTGTGGTGCGAACCGATCGCCATTTGTCGCATGCTGCGCGAAATTTTTTAAAGTTTGCCGAGTTAAATTTAGAGCAGTGCTTAGACAAAGTGTGGGTAAATAATGAGCTAAGTCAGCTAAATGCGAGCATTAATGTTCAGCTAGAAAAAAGGCACCATTAAAATGCCATTGTCACAACTTGGTTTCGGCCATTTAATTTAGCTTTGTATAAACCTTTATCGGCCTTTGCAAGTAGTTCATTTACATTATTAGTACCCGACTTGTGGGTGATTATACCAATGCTAATAGACAGATTAATTTCTTGGTTGTTATGGTGAAAGCTATCGTTGTGGATGGCTAAGCGAATTCTTTCAGATAGAATTTCACCCTTAACTTGACTGGTATTGGGTAGTATTACTGCAAACTCTTCACCACCTATTCTAGCAACTAAGTCGTGTTCACGAAGCTGGCTTTTAATCTTGTTCGCAACCCATTTGAGTGCTTCATCACCTGTTTCGTGACCATGTAGGTCATTTACTCTTTTAAAGAAGTCGATATCAATCATCAAAGCACAGAGTTCTGTAAGGCTGCTATTTGCTTTTTCTAAATAATTGTTACTAATAGTTATAAATGACCGGCGGTTTAATAAATCAGTAAATGGATCGCGATTAGCAAGGTCACTCAATGTTTGCTCAGATTCTAGAAACATTATTAGTGGCCAAATCATGGCTGTTAGGGTAGTGATAATGATATGACTTATCAGAATAACAGCTATTATTTGGTTTAAGTCTATGTTTAACAAACCTAGATAATCAGAAAGTAGCAGCAAAAACTGTATAGCCATGACTAAAGAATGAATTACAAAGCATACCTTGAGTAATGCTAAATGCATAATGCGCTTCACATGTAGCCCTTTAAGCGCGAAAGCAGCATAACTAAAGCATACGGCAATGATGGCCGTTGTGAGCAACTGACTTATTGGCAGATTATAAAGAGGAAGTAATATGGCAGAAGATGAAACTAGCACGAATGCACATGCACTTTGGTATTTTTTGTCAGACTGGCAATAAGCATGAATTCCTAATATTGCTGATAATGGTGCTGCAATAATTAGTAAATTGGCCAGATAGTGCGTAATTAAAGGAAAGTCAATAATAGCTCGTAGAGAGGCTGTAATTTGTGCGCATACAAAAATTAGACACGAGCTTCCCCAGTATAAATAGCTTGATTGTTGCCTTAGAAAGTATAAAGACAGTAAGAAAGCCCCAATAATCACATTCAATAAAATTGAAATGCTGATTATGGTGGGTAATTGCATCATGATTTTCCCTGAATAATCACTCGACTAATATCAGGTTAATTATTATGTATTAGTTACCTCTAATCAACCTAGACATAGTAATTATATTTTTAGACTTTCTAATGCTGGTTTTAATGTCGGGTAGTGGAATCGATAATTATGGCTTAGTAGCTTATTAGGGAGCACAAATTGACCGTAAAGCAGTAGATCAGACATTTCACCCATCATCATTTTTAACACCCAACTAGGCATACGCAACATAGCCGGACGCGAAATGACATTAGCTAATGTCTGGCTAAATTCATTATTATCAACAGGGTTAGGTGCAGTCGCGTTTATTGGCCCATGGATATTTTGATGTGAGAGAACAAAAAGGATTAGTTGGATCATGTCATCAATATGAATCCATGACATTCCTTGCTTTCCATGGCCTAATGGCCCACCTAAGCCAAACTTAAAGGCAGGAAGCATTTTACCAAGTGCACCACCTTGCTTAGCTAACACGATACCAGTACGAAGTAAGCACACCCGGGTTTTATCAGAATGTGCTTTCGTAGCTGCATGCTCCCAGTCTCGACAAAGAACGTGACTAAATTCAGGGTAAATATCATTGAAGCTCTCATCAATCGGCTGATTATCTTGTCGTCCATAAAAACCAATAGCACTGCCTGAAATAAATGTATGGGGTGGAGATTCACATCGGCTAATTGCTTTAGAGATCAGTAAAGTAAGATTAATTCGACTATTAAGTAAAGTTTGCTTTTGAGACTCGCTCCAACGTTTATTAACGATAGGTTCACCAGCTAAGTTGATGATGGCATCAATTTCTTCAAAATTAACTTCATCTAGTGACTTCACAGTATGCACTTGATGAGTCAGGATTACGGCTGCTTGAATTGGGTTGCGAGTAAGTACAGTGACTTTATGATGGTTTAATAAGAAAGGGCACAAATGTCTACCAATAAGGCCTGTTCCACCGGTTAAAAAAATATGCATAGTGCTACCTTAATGAAAGTGCTGTGTATTTTTTATACATTCTGATGAGTGTTTTTGCAAATTTATACGGATAAAGCAGTAATTTAGATTACTCTTTTTTAACCTTCTTGATAAATGTGATAACTCTTTTTAGGGTGTCTTTTAGATTTGTACATCGCCAGGTCAGCGAGTTCGAGTAGTTGCTTATACTCTGTACTGTGATCTGGGGCTAATGCTACTCCAATACTAATAGAAATATTTATTGTGTGTTGTTCCAGCATAAAAGGATGATTGAAGCACTCCAATAGGTGATCAATCATTGCATCAATAAATCTGCTTTTGGCTATATTATGCGTAACAATAACAAATTCATCTCCTCCATAGCGATATACATCATCATCGGCTCTAACAGATGAAGTAATGCGTTTTGCGGTTTCTATTAGTATTTGATCACCGATTAGATGACCATATTCATCATTAAGTTGTTTAAACTTATCTATATCAATGAATATAACCGCAAGCTTATTTTTTTCGGAGCAAAGGTTGATAGCATGCTTTAATGCAGGTTTTAATTCTGTACGGTTTAAAACTCCTGTTAGGTGATCGTGACTTGCCTGAAAGTTTAATTTTCTCGTTCGTTCATAAACAATGTCACTCATGCGTACAAAGCGTTTTATCAAGTAGCCTATTTCATCGTGGATATCAATTGTTAAAGCTTTCGGCTTTTCGCCTTTTTCAACCTGTTTGGTAATGTGTATTAATAGTTTGAGGGGTTTTAAAAGCTTAGAATTTATATAAAAGGCGCAAAACAATAATAAGATAATGGCTAGTGGAATTTGCATAGTGACGAAACGCGTAATAAAAATTTTGGATTCTTGGTATTCAGCATTTTGTTGTTCTAGTTTTGCTCGTGCCGTATCTTGAAATAGTTCAATCTGCGTGCGGATTTGATCCATAAACTGCTTACCTTTATTAGTTAACACAACGACTTTTGCTCTCTCAAGCGCAGAGGGTGTGCCCTGCAAAACAAGTTCAACAGTTAATGCCAACTCAGCTAGCTTTTTACTTATTAGTTCATCAATTAATGCAAGTGTATTCTTTTGCTCTGGGTTGTTTATGGTTAGCTTATTGATGTTTAGAAAATGTTCTTTTACTTGATCAAGAGCAGAGTAATAGGGCGTTAAATAACTGATGTCTTGTGTTAATAAATAGCCTCGTTGACCTGTTTCAGCGTTTATGAGTTGCTTGTAAAGCTTTTCTGACTCATCAAGTACATCATGAGTGCGGATCACTGTTTCAAGCTTAGCCTGACCCTCTTTATCTAATAAATAGATGATAAAGGTATTAGCTACTATCACTAATAAAACAGTTGACAGTAAAAGGGTGAATTTGGCTCTAAGTGACATTGAAATGGTAAGTGCCTATAATTACTAACTTTAATAATAAAGTATTGAC
>NZ_JAKEVN010000182.1:0-4536 GCF_022398505.1 Pseudoalteromonas sp. Isolate3
TCTTTATATTTATCATTTTTTCTTTATATTTATCATTTTTTAAAAAAGGGAGTCAAGCTAATTGTATTATTATTAGGGATGGATTATTCTTGAAAAACTTAGGGGAGTAGTCTCTTGCATTAAGCAAGGAAACTGTCAACAGTCTCCGGGCAACATAGCTCGTGGCAGTTTCGAACCGTATCAGGTTTTGACAAGACTTAAGGCAATGAGTCATTTCGGGCAGAGATGGTTTGTTGTCTTTTTAGTCTAGTCTGCCCTAAGGGTAAATAATGAAACTACATCGCTGCCAAAGTTCACTTCATTTTGCAAATAGACCAGACAACTCTGCCATACACCTTTCAGGTATTGATATCGCGGGGGCTCAGTCATGGTTTTAGCTATAGCCGCTATTATTGCAGGGTTTGCCTTACTCGTATGGAGTGCAGACCGCTTTGTTGAAGGGGCGGCATCTACAGCAGGCCATGCTGGCTTGCCTTCAATTTTAATTGGTATGGTCATTGTTGGTTTTGGGACTTCGGCTCCTGAAATGGTCGTGTCTGCCATGGCGGCAAGTGATGGAAACCCTGACTTGGCTTTAGGTAATGCACTTGGGTCCAACATTGTAAATATCAGCTTAATTCTTGGTGTAACAGCCATCATTGCGCCTATCACTGTTCAGTCTAAAATTGTTAAAAACGAGCTTCCCTTATTATTAGCTGTCGTACTTTTTTTAGGGTATTTGCTGTATGACGGCGCTTTATCAGTGATTGATGCAAGTCTGTTGCTGGGCGGATTAGTCTTGTTCTTAGTATGGTCTGTGTATTCAGGTATGAAATCACCGAGTGATACCCTTAAAACAGAATTTGATACTGAGCTTAAAAGTCACGCCATGTCTTTAGGGAAAGCAATTTTCTGGCTCATCGCGGGTTTAACATTACTCATTATTAGCTCTCGTATACTTGTTTGGGGAGCGGTTGAAATTGCAACTGCGCTGGGTGTCAGTGACCTTATTATCGGCTTAACTATCGTTGCATTAGGGACATCTTTGCCAGAGCTTGCAGCTTCTATTATTGCCGCTAAAAAGGGAGAGCATGACATCGCCATTGGGAATGTTGTGGGGTCGAATATGTTTAACATCCTAGCCGTAATTGGTATCGCCGGTATTATTGAGCCTATACCTCACATTTCTACAGACGTACTTTACAGAGATTGGAGTGTGATGCTTGTACTTTCCGTCATATTATTGGTTATGGCTTACGGTTTTGGCCGACAAGGCAGAATAAATCGTTGGGAAGGTGGTATCTTGCTTGCTTCCTATATTGCTTACAATGGCTACTTAGTTACCAGTATCATTAGATAACATTTATCGCTAAATTGTTTAGAGTAAAGCGCATATTTTATTTATATTAAAAGGGAAATCACCGATGGACACCATCATAAACTTTTTTTCTGAGCATCAATTGCAACTTATAGCAATAGCAAAGAATACGCTGCTGACTATTTTCATTTTTATTGGGGCAAATATTTGTTCAAAATTACTAAAACGTGCCGTACATAAAGGTGTTTACAGACTGAGCAAGCAAGATGAAATCATTACAAAACTGCTTACCACGCTTTCAGGCTATGTGGTTTATTTAATTGCAATTGTGATTATTTTAGATTTATTTGGAGTTAATACGGCAAGCCTTGTTGCACTCGTCGGTGCCGCAGGCTTAGCGATTGGTCTAGCGTTAAAAGATACGCTCAGTAATGTGGCTGCAGGAGTCATGCTACTTTTCCTAAAGCCACTAAAAAAGGCAGAGTTTGTTGAAGTATCAAGCTATACAGGCAGTGTAAAAGATTTAGGGCTATTTACCACAGTCCTTGAAACTGCTGATGGCGTTTTTGTTTCAATTCCAAATAGCACCGTTTGGGCAAATGCGATAAAAAACTTTACTAGAAACGATAAGCGCCGTATGGATATAACAGTAGGTATTTCTTATGGTGACTCAATTGAAGATGGTCTAGCAGCGTTAAAGGAGCTTGTCGATGAAGAATCTCGAATTCTAATGGAGCCAACCCCTCAGTATTTAGTACACACATTAGCAGATAGCTCTGTTAACTTGCAGCTTCGTGCTTGGGTCGCTACACCACATTATTGGGATATATATTGGCAAACACAGCGTAAAATTAAAGATAAAGTGGAGAGCAAAGGAATTACCATCCCATTTCCTCAACGTGATTTACATATAGTTAACAGTGATAAGAAATAGAGAAAAAATGTGCTCAGTTCTAAAAAGTTTTTCTATGATAAAGTGACAGGACTGAGCTTTTGCTTTTAGAGCATTGCTCGCGTTTGATTATTACGAAGTAGAGTTTATTATGCTCAAATATTGGTATAAAAACATTCCAGCACACCACAATAGTCCTGAGCTATTTTGGCGAAGCCGTTTGATCGCCCATTCTTTATTGATATGTACTGTGTACTTCTTTGTACTGACTGTTATCAATATCTTTAAATTCAACAGCTATGAACTCGCTTTGCTTGATGCGGTTGGGCTAACTTTGTCTATTTTACTATATGTTTGGTTCATTAAAAGCTCAAAAATTAAAGCGGTTTCATGGGCTGTGGTGTTATTGATTAACAGTTTAATACTGACATTTATTATCTCAATTAACGGCGCGGCCTATTCATTATTTTGGGCAACATTAATTCCTCCATTTTCATTTTATTTAGTAGGTCGAAATTGGGGAAGTTTACTTAGTGCGTTTGCTTTTGCAGTGTGTGCTTTTATAGTTTATGAACACTCACAGAATCCGGAACCTCTTAAAATTGGCCTTGGCTCTGTTTTTAATATTATTGAAGTTGCCATTGCTCACATTGTCTTATTTCGTTTCTATGAAAAAACTCGGTTTGCTGCTTATGATACGTTGGCTGAGAAAAATCAGCTTATTAAAAAACTCGCTGAAACCGATAAACTCACTGGATTGTTTAATCGAGAAAAACTAGATAGAACGCTTTCAAGTTTACTAAAAAGCTCGAATTTTGGTTTCATACTACTAGACATTGATTATTTTAAAGAAATAAACGATACCTATGGTCACTTGGAAGGCGATAAAGCGCTTGTCATTGTTTCAAATAAATTAAAGTCAGTATCTCCAAGTAAAGCGCTATGTGCTCGTTGGGGTGGCGAAGAGTTTGTAATCATCATTGAAGGGGCAACCTTAGATGAAACAAAAGAGGTTGCAACGACCATTATTACAGATATAAATGGTATTTATTTTCACGAAAAAAGATTGTCAGTCAGCTGTGGAGTGACGATTAATCACAGTGATGATAATACGCTAACAGTAATTGAACGTGCTGATTTAGCTCTATATCGTGCAAAGAAAAATGGCAGAAATCGAGTTGAATATAATGAATGAAACTTGGATTAATTTTGTGGTCATTACGTTCATTAATGACCACATTTTGAATGTTTAAAGTTATCTTGCAGAGTGCTTCAATGACGACACAATGAATTGACACTTTTCTTGCTCAATACTTAGAGGGKGATTATTCATTAATTTAGAAATATCATAAGGTAAAAGGAAACTTCTACCACCATCTTTATCTAGCTCACCATAATCAATGTCMGTTTCTTTATAAAAGTCCTTGCTATGTGCCACTTCATTTCGGAGTTTTATTAAGTTAATCAAAGTCTGATAAATTTTACTTTCATTGTCTGTAATGAGCTTACCAGATGATAAAAGGAACCCTAATACATCTAACTTTTTACTTAAGTTCATTGAAAGAAACGCTGTTGCATGTCTTTTGTGATCAGCTTTAGGGAAATGACGAAAAGCCCATGAGATGATGCCTTCATTAAGCAAGCTTTCCAATGAAGCGGCAGCAACTAAGATAAAGGAGTATTTATTTGAATTGAAGAATGCATCATCATCTTCAGTGTGTGCCRGCAGATATTCTGCTGATTCAATTAGTCCTCTAGAGGAAGTAAATACAAAATGCATTTCCAAAATTCTGATGCCTCGTTGCTTTATARCGCCCCGCACTGCAATGGCTTGTTATGTTTCAACTCGTTGAGTTTTGCTTTTGGCAAATTCTAAGGTCTTTATTAGTAACGTAAAGCCTGAGGCCATTAATAAGCCACCTACAATGAAATAAAATAATACAGGATTTTCATTAAGTTTAACGCTAAATCCAAATGCTGAAAATTGCATTTCGAAAATACTGAACAGGCTATAAATAAAMACTATAACGGATARAATAAAAAGTAGTTTATTTCCAAATCTATAACTCATAAGTCAACTTTTCCCTTTGAAACATGACATGTYTATAGCGAGCGAATCGCGCGTTTTTCTAACACAGTGTCGCTCGCTTTTCTGAATGACTCATTTTTAACAAACTTCTTAACTAATTGCCATTAAGACTAAAATGCAGTAGTTCTAGCTTTTGTCTCAGGACAAAAAAGAGCGATTGGGTCGCTTTCCTGACTATGCAAGCAATATACTTTGACGAAATAGAAAAGCAATTTTGAATGGCCGAAGTTCGCTCTTTTGAGTAATTCGCCTAAACAC
>NZ_JAKEVN010000183.1:0-4490 GCF_022398505.1 Pseudoalteromonas sp. Isolate3
GCGTTTATATATCCATCAAATTAACTTTTATAAATCTATTCCCAGTGCGAAAATCATTTTGTAATCTTCTTTTTCTGGTACCACACCGTTTTCATCGGCAATAGGGTCGGCTAAGTAATCCCATACTAATGACATGTCAAAATCGATATCATCTGTGATCTCAAATTCAAACGCAGCCATTGCATATTGTGAATCACCCCCGGCGTCACTATTAGCCGTCAAATAACGATAATTAAGTGAAAAATCAATTTTCTTGGTTACTTCTAATTCATAATTTGTAGATATGAACCAAGACATTGATGAGTTGCTTTTATCTTCGCCTTCAGCAACAGTGTCAAATTGCGTTTTTTGGTATGCTGGCCCTGCTGTAAAATCCCATTCTGTTTTATCTGTATCCATTACATAGTAACCAACACCTGCGCCCACAGTGTATTTATTAGCGATATTTTGGAACGGATCACGATAGTACTCAAAGAAAATAGGGCGGTAATACATTTTTTGTGTATAAAACCAGTCATAAGTGCCGTTAGCACGAATGTTGTTTTTAGTAACTTGATTATCGCTGGTAGTCCGGTAGCCCAAAATTTCAGATAAAAAACGGCTAGATGCAGTACGGCGTTTGATATCAGCTTTAACAGAATACTCAGTTTGGTCAGTATTACCGCGAGCTAAATCTGCACCCATCGACAATTTTATAGTCCATGCACTAAGTTCACTTTCTACTGAAGGAGCAATAGAGACTAAATCGCGATAACGGTACTTAGCAGGTTGTTCACCCACTTTGATAAAACCACCGGATATATTAAGTGCACCGCTGAGCTCCTTCCCATCGTTAAAACGAACTGTATGGTGGCGGTCAGAGATAATCATGTAGACATCTTCACGATCGATTATTAATGTGTCGAGCACATCACTATCGAACTCGATCTCTTTATCATACATTGAGACAAGTTCACCTTTAAGCCACTCACCAGAGTTTAGTCGTATCCAATCAAATCGAGAAGCATCTTTAATTATTAAATTTCGCTCTTCAAGTAACGGATCAGGAAGTTGTTCTGCGCTATAGCAGGTAAATGTACTTACCATTATAGCGCTTAAAAGTAGGTGTTTTTTGAGCATCATTTCAATCCCTGTTAAATAGAATGCATCCAAAGAGGAGTGGTTATTTTCTAATAACCTGTTTAATTTTAGAACAGTTTTCAGCTGTATTCAAAAACTAGTCAAGAAGTAGGTAAAAACAACCTCTGATATGTTTTATAGGCATATTCATCACTCATCCCAGCTAAGTAATCACAAATTATACGCATAGCATTATCTTCTTGCTGATGAGCGTTAAGCCACATGTCTTGGGTTGTTTCAGGTAATAAACGCATGGGGTCACTAGCAAAGGCACTAAATAATTCAATTAGCAGATTTTGCCCTTTAAACTCAACTTGCTGCATTTTTGGCTCGCGAATTAACCGTTTAAAAACAAAATGCTTTAGCACGTTGAGAATTTCAGCAAATTCATCAGGTAGACTTACAGTGTACTGTAATATTTCAGATTCAAAATCAGCATTTTGTACTATTAATTTGGCATTAATTATAAAGGTGTTAACCAACTCACCAATGGCGTCCTTTCTTTCATATTCATGATGGGAAAACAGTCTAGCTGTAATCGAACTTAAGTGTGTTGTTAGCCAAGCAGAGTCTAACTCTTGTAATTGTACTAAGGCATGGTTTTGCCAATCTGCAAGGGTTAAAACTTCAGTGGCTATGGCGTCTTCTAAATCGTGTACGGCATAAGCAATATCGTCAGCCAATTCCATAATTGCTGAATCTATTGATTTATAGTGAGTTTTAGCTCTAAATTCATCAACCTTATAGTGACTGCTCAGTAGTTGTTTATCATTATTCGACAGTGGGTCAATAATCCAATCGAAAATATCTTTATCATCTTGATACAGACCTTTAGCTGGTCGCCAATGGTCGGCTTTGATAAAGCTACGCTGTTCACTTTTTGGTGGAATGGTGTGCCACAAGTCATCAATAAAGGCTGGGTATTTAATAAAGCCAAGCAAGGTGCGTCTGGTTAGATTCATGCCATATCCATTAGAATAAGGCTCAAGTTTAGAAACAATTCTCAGGGTTTGGGCATTACCTTCAAAACCACCATGATCGCGCATCATGTAGTTTAATGCTATTTCACCACCATGACCGAAAGGTGGATGACCGATATCATGAGCAAGACATAAGGTTTCAAGTAAACTACCACTCGGAAAATTCGTAAATTCAGGGTGTTGCTTTTTTAAGTGGCGTAATAATCCACTACCAATTTGTGCAACTTCTAAAGAATGAGTAAGGCGAGTTCGGTAAAAATCATTTAAGCCAATACCCATAATTTGGGTTTTAGCCTGCAGACGCCTAAATGCTGCAGCATGTATGATACGAGAGCGGTCAACTTGCCAAGCTGAGCGGTTATCGTTGGGACGATATTTTTGCTGATCAATAATGCGAGCTTGCCAAGATTGGCACATAAAAATAACCTTCCTATTTCTCGTTTGGTTGCATTTAAGTATACGCAAGCGCTTGAAAATTGCGAGTAAATTGGCGGTTCATAATGCTTCTTTAGTTATACTTTAAGAAACTATCTCAGGGCTAATTCGCCAAAAAATGTCTGCTTTGGTATACTTCGCCATTGTGTGTGCGTGAAGTTACCGCATATTAGTAAAAGTTTATTTGAGAGAATACATGCTGAATTACGTTTTTAGAGCTTTACTGGCCGCTTTTTTTGCATGGGCGTTGTTGTCGCCATTTATGGATAAAGATACTCTGGATGAGGGGGATGAACAGTCACAGACAACACCTATTGGCACTCAGCGCGTAATCAAAAAAGAAAAGCCATTACATAATGTAAAACTGCCTGATTTTGCAGCGTTTACTGATGTGAAAGAAAAGAAACATGCATTTTTTGACTTTATCCGTCCTCATGTTGAGGCTGAGAATAAAAAGATCCTACAGCAACGTGCGCTCATAGAAATTGCACGCATGATGCTTGAGTATAATGAGCCGCTAAGTAGTAAACAGCAATCAGATATTAAGAAAATACTGACCAGCTACAAGTTACCAACCACTATTGATACCTTATCACTGACCCAAGCTCTGCGCCGTGTAGATATCATTCCAAAAGAACTTGCGCTTATGCAGGCGGCTAACGAATCAGCATGGGGTACGTCACGTTTTGCTCGAATTGGCTTAAACTTTTTCGGCCAGTGGTGTTATAAAAAAGGCTGTGGCATGGTACCACGTCGTCGAGCCAACGAAGCCGCTCATGAAGTGACTGCTTTTAAATCGGTACGTGCTGCTGTAAGCTCATATTTTAAAAATATTAATACTCACGCAGCGTATAAAGATTTACGATCAATTCGAGCCGATTTACGTCGCCAGCAAAAGCCAATTGATGCTACTAAGCTAACACAGGGCTTGTTGTCGTATTCTGAGCGCGGTGAAGCGTACATTGAAGAATTAAATAAAATGATAAATCAAAACAGAGCTTACTTTGATGAATAAATTCCTTCCGTGGTTAAAATTTACAACCATTGCGGTTGCACTAGGTGCAGTTGCCTCTAAGGCCGCTGCTACTGAATTTGTTGTTGCATACGATGGTTTTTATGATCGTTTGAAAGTCGTTAATAAAGGCGAATTTCAATACGCTCAAGTTAATTTTTATTTGTCTGATATTGCTACTAACGAAGTATGTACAATCAAATCAGGTAAAATAATTACAGAGAAACAAGAGTTTGACTTAACTTATACAGATAAAGCTCAATTGCTTTTACCTTTTGATAAGCAGCTTGATACAGATAAAGCCGTTATTGTTGTTCAACCAGAAAATCCAAAACATGATTGCCAATTAAGGTTGCAAATTGAAGCAACTGATCTGGCTGATTTTGAGCTTAGTAAAGCAAACTTGTATACGTTAAATGAAGAATTTGACGAGCTACTATCTGATTTGTCGGGCTTTTTCGTTAGCAAATTAATGTGGTTTTTGCTGCCTGAACAACAAGGTGTTGTACTAAAATTTAACGGCCAAGATGCTATCTCGGCAAACGGTGTTAGCTGCAAGGAGCAACGTTGCTCAATTAAGGTTTCTGATGACTGGCAAGATGATGAAACGGTATTAAGCAGTCATGCTAAGCTTATTAGCGCCACGCCTTGGATCGTTAAATAACCACTATACATCGGCTAAAATCGTTTAAATATCGACAAAAGGGATCTTATTAAGGTCCCTTTTTCAATGTTGAGAAGATAGTTCTTGTGTCTCTTTTTTTAAAAGTTTATCTCGTTACTTTGGTTTAGTATCAAAATTGAAAATTCAATATAAATAAAGCAATTTATATAACAGCTTCTCTTGTCTAGTTTATTCCCACATTTAATTTTTTTTCTAATTACTTGTATTGCAGCGCAGTTTAAGTAACAGCTTGTATTTAGATATGAGAACGGTATGAGAT
>NZ_JAKEVN010000184.1:0-4438 GCF_022398505.1 Pseudoalteromonas sp. Isolate3
CCTAATAGGTATAATTTAGTTAAAGGAAGGAGATTATCAAAGCTAAAATAGGGTAAAAAGTGAAAAATTATCATGCAACAAAGCGTCTTTGAGGAAAAATTATTCATTTTAGGTTCACTATATTGAATTATCAATGAGTTACCAAGGCTAAAAAATAGACACTTTCTGGCTTAGCGTTCTAAGCATTAATTTAGTATTTGGTGTTTCGGCACCTAGACCATATAACAAGGTCATAAAATAGCAGTCGAGTAATATAGCTGCTTTTACTTTATTAAATTGCGGCTGGTCGGCAAAAACTAATGATTGGATTAGCTCCATGTGCTGTTGCTGGAATGGTTGCGAAAACAATCGCTGGCTAAAAAGCACTTTATAAAAGCGATGATGTAAACAATAAAACTGATAAAAATATTGCGCGTAATGATTAATCTTTAAGCGAGCAGGGCGGTGTATATCCGTTTCTTTGGCGCGTTCCAGCACATCATTAAATTTATCATCAAGGCATGCTTCTAAAATAGCCACTTTATCAGAGAAATGATTAAACAAGGTGCCCACTGCTATGTTGCTTGCTGCAGAAATTTGCCTCGTTGAAGTATCATTAAACCCTTGCTCAGTAAAAAGATGCCAAGCCGCCTCTAAAATACGTTGGTGAGTATCTGCATGTTTGCTCATTCTTAACCTACTGTTTATAAATAGTTATATTAAAAGTGAGCGTGCTCATATTGTTAAGTGAGCGCGCTCATTAAAGGTAGTCGCTAGGTGTGAGCTTGTAAAATTAGCGGGAGTATTTAATTAAACTTTCATGGCGTGCTAAGCGGCTTTAGTTTAAAATTGCCCGCAGTTTCGTTTTTACTTTTTTACCCGCTGGAGGGTACCGCTATCATTAGTACAGCTAATATCACCATGCAATTTGGTGCTAAACCTTTATTCGAAAATATTTCAGCAAAATTTGGCGATGGTAACCGTTACGGTTTAATCGGTGCGAATGGCTGTGGTAAATCAACCTTCATGAAAATCCTAAGTGGTGAACTTGAGCCATCTTCAGGTAATGTCAGCACAGATCCAAACGAACGTATTGCAAAACTAAATCAAGACCAGTTTGCTTACGAAGAGTTTTCTGTAATCGACACAGTAATCATGGGTCATAAAGAGCTGTGGGAAGTAAAAAAAGAGCGTGACCGTATTTACAGCCTACCTGAGATGAGCGAAGAAGACGGCATGAAAGTGGCTGATCTTGAAACTGAGTTTGCCGAAATGGATGGTTACTCAGCAGAAGCTAAAGCAGGTGAGTTACTAATTGGTGTAGGTATTGGTACAGAGCAACATTACGGCCCTATGTCTGAAATCGCACCGGGTTTTAAACTGCGTGTGTTACTTGCACAAGTGCTGTTTTCTGATCCAGATATCATGCTACTCGATGAGCCTACCAATAACTTGGACATATACACCATCAAGTGGTTAGAAGACGTGTTAAACCAGCGCGACTGTACCATGATCATCATTTCGCACGACCGTCACTTCTTAAACTCTGTATGTACACACATGGCTGACATCGATTATGGCGAGCTTCGTATTTACCCTGGTAACTACGATGAGTACATGTTCGCTGCAACGCAAGCTCGTGAGCGTCTACTTAGCGAAAACGCGAAGAAGAAAAGCCAGATTGCCGAACTTCAACAGTTCGTATCGCGCTTCTCTGCGAACGCTTCAAAAGCAAAGCAAGCAACATCACGTGCGAAACAAATCGATAAAATTCAGCTTGAAGAAGTTAAAGCATCTTCTCGTCAAAGTCCGTTTATTCGCTTTGAGCAAGAGAAGCAGTTATTCCGTAATGCGTTAGAGCTAACAAACTTAGCGCAAGGTTTCGAAGAGACCTTATTCAGCAGCCTTGAAGGCTTAGTTGAAGTAGGTGAGCGTATTGCGATTATCGGTGAGAACGGTGTTGGTAAAACAACATTATTAAATACTTTAGCTGGTCGTTTAGCACCAAAACAAGGTGAATTTAAATGGTCAGATAACGCTAATATTGGGTATTACGCACAAGACCATGCTGACGAGTTCGAACAAGACATGAACTTATTTGAGTGGATGGAACAATGGCAACAAGAAGGTGACGACGAACAAGTTGTTCGTAGTTTCTTAGGTCGTATGCTGTTTTCACAAAACGACATCAAAAAGTCAGTAAAAGTGATTTCAGGTGGTGAGCAAGGCCGTATGCTGTTTGGTAAAATTATGATGCACAAACCAAACATCTTATTAATGGATGAGCCAACCAACCACATGGATATGGAATCTATCGAAGCGCTTAACTTAGCACTTGAAGCATACGAAGGGACATTATTGTTCGTATCACACGATAGACAATTTGTATCATCGCTTGCTAACCGTATTTGGGAAATCAAAGACGGCAAAGTTATCGACTTTAAAGGTACATACACTGAGTACCTAGCAAGCAAAGAAGCTTAATTAGCTGATGAGTGATTAAAAGCCATGCATGTCATGGCTTTTTTGTGCTTCTAGAGTCGCATCTTGATGTGAGTTAGGTATATAATACCCGCCACAAAATAAGGACAAAAGTCCGCTTTTTAGAAAACAATTTAACTGAGGTGTATTTATGACTGTTGGCATTATTATGGGTTCCAAATCAGACTGGCCAACGATGGAACATGCGGCGTTAATGCTAGAAAAATTCGGCATTGAATACGAAACTAAAGTTGTTTCTGCTCACCGTACCCCTCAATTACTTGCTGACTATGCAAGCTCAGCTGCAGATCGCGGTATTAAAATTATTATTGCTGGTGCAGGTGGTGCAGCGCACTTACCTGGAATGGCTGCGGCGTTTACATCACTGCCAGTTTTAGGTGTACCAGTTAAATCTAAAACACTAAATGGTGTAGATTCATTATTATCTATTTGCCAAATGCCTAAAGGTGTTGCAGTAGGTACTCTTGCAATAGGTGAAGCTGGTGCTGCTAATGCTGGCCTTTTAGCGGCACAAATTTTAGGTTGCCAACAGCCTGAAATCTTCGCAAAAGTTGAAGCATTCCGTAAAGAACAAACAGACACAATCTTAGCTAACCCTAATCCTGCAGAGTAATATGAATATTCTAATTTTAGGTGCAGGCCAGTTAGCTCGTATGATGAGCTTAGCGGGTGCACCGCTTGATTTAAATGTTGTTGCCTACGATGTGGGTAGTAAAAAAATCATTCACCCATTAACTGGTGAAGTTCGTAACAGCACATTACAACAAGCTATTGATAACGCAGACGCTATCACCGCAGAGTTTGAACACATTCCTGATGATGTACTAACACTTTGCTGTCAAAGCAATAAGTTTTATCCGGGTAAAGCGGCAATTAAAACAGGTGGCGACCGCGCACTTGAAAAAGCATTACTTGATAAAACAAATGTTGAGTGTGCGCCTTACCAATTAATTACAGAAAAAGCGCACCTTATCGCTGCTGTAGAGCGCTTAGGCAAGCCGCTTGTGATCAAAACCTGCCAAGCGGGTTACGATGGTAAAGGCCAATGGCGCTTAAAGTCAGATGACCAAATTGACCAAATCTGGTCAGAAATGGCAGATTTCATTGCATCTGGCACCGAGAGTGCTCCGCACTCTATTATCGCAGAGAAGATGATCCCATTTGACCGTGAAGTATCTATCATTGGTGCACGCGACAAAGCAGGTAACACAGTTATTTACCCATTAACTGAAAATCAACACACCAATGGTGTGCTTACGCTTTCAGTTGCTGGTAAAGAAAAAGCAGCGATTCAAGAACAAGCCGAGCTGGCATTTAACAAGTTAGCGCAAGAGCTTGACTATGTAGGTGTATTAGCAATCGAGTTTTTTGATGTACAAGGTACGTTATTAGTTAACGAAATTGCGCCACGCGTTCATAACTCTGGTCACTGGACACAGCAGGGTACACATTGCTCACAGTTCGAAAACCACATGCGTGCTGTTGCAGGTTTACCACTAGGTAGTACAGAGTGTCTTCGTCCTACTGCTATGATCAACGTATTAGGTCAGCCTTCAATCCCACACTCAGTACTAGCAACGCAAGACGTTACTAGTCACTGGTATGGTAAAACGGCTAAACCGGGTCGTAAGATGGGTCATATCAATGTATCGGCTGATAACCTTCACCAATTAGGTGAGCGTTTAGCGGCACTGGCTGAAATTTTGCCAGAGCAAGACTACCCAGGTGTAGCAGCTACCAGCACCCAACTTATTTTAAACTAATCAGTTTAAATTCTTAAAAGCCGAGTTTGTCTCGGCTTTTTAATCTCTATAACTTATACCAATCCGCAATAATACTTAATCATTTTGAGGGATTAAACCTGTCGCTACCTGCGTTAAAAATTTCTCATTTAGAACAACTAAATAACGAAATTTTTGCCTTGGTATCAACAAGGTTTTCTTGCCTCAAAATAGAC
>NZ_JAKEVN010000185.1:0-4354 GCF_022398505.1 Pseudoalteromonas sp. Isolate3
TTCATCGTATAACGCACCTTACGCGGATTCACTTATGTTCATCATACTGACTGCCTAGCACTCACCCGATTTGTGGTTATCAGGAGGATCGTCCTCTCACGATTAAGATCCCGATTGGCGCATACCAACCTTCGTTACATTGTCAGAGCCGCTACTTTATTCAGGCTCCTAGGATCATCTGGTGATACAGATGGTTCACTCATTAAGCGGTGAACAGCGCTTCATACGACTTCACGTCGCACGCCCCAAAACGAGTTAACGTAAATGCTCTAAGGGCAGCTTTGAGCGAAAAGCAGACATTGACCGTTAATCGTTTCAACGACGGCAATTAGCCATACGTTGCATGTTTGCTCCCTTACTGGTTTTACGATATCCAAAACCGACATAACGACCATTAAGCAAATACCAAAGTAAAATAGGTATGTGCTCCAATCATATAGCCAAAGAGGATAAAGCGTTAATAGCACTGCTACAGGCCCTAGAATGCTGAAGACAGCTCTGGTATGGTTTTTATTTTTGTGCCAGTTGTATAAGTTTACCAATAGTTCCAAAGATGCAAAAATAGGTAAAAGCGTATTTACAGCTATTCCTTCGAAGTGAGAGAAGAAGCCTAGTCCTAATGCCGATGCAAGTGACCTTAATGCAGGGAGGCAGGCCGTGCCGCTAGCCAAACGCCACTAGAGCCTACTCTGTCTAATATTTTATTTATCATTTGAAAGTCTATTGGTTGATATTACCATCATTCTAAACTCCGTATACAAGTACGGAGTCAATCATTTTAATGAGTCAATTATGGGGCAATGTGTTGGATCTTCGTTTTGCATACAGGTATTTGTCATACCCACAATTACTTTCTCTAAACGTTGAAGGTCATTAATTTTGTCTCGAATGATTGCTAACTTTTGTCGGTTTAATAGCTCAACTTGAGCGCAGTTGCTGTCCATAGACATTAGCGATTTTATTTCTCTTAACGTAAAGCCGAGCGCTTTGGCTTTTGTGATAAACCTAAGTTGTCCTGCTATTGATTCGTCATATTGTCTATAACCAGATATTGGTTTTTCAGGTTGTGTAATCAGTCCTTCTCGTTCATAAAAACGAATGGTTTCTACATTTAAATTTAATGATTGTGCTAATTTGCCAATGGTTTTCATTATTGCCTTTGTGAATACTACTAATCTAAAGTTATATTTAGTTCAACTATCTAATGACTTGATAATGCCACAGACTTCAATTGTACCGTCAGACCCGCAAGAGCTTGCCATTAGTTTTAACTCTTTTTTGAGTGCATTCAATTCCTTCATTCGTTGATTAACTAAAGTTAGTTGCCGATCAATTAATGCATTTACACTAGAGCAACTCTCCTCTGGCTTGTTTTTTAATTCAATGAGTCGCTTAATATCATTAAGCGGAATATCTAAACTTCGACAATGCTTTACGAACTCTAGCTCTTTAAATGCCTTATTAGAATACAACCTGAAATTCCCTTCAGTGCGATCAGGATCTGACAGCAAGCCCTCCTTTTCATAATATCGGATGGTTTGTACTGAATACCCCGATGTTTTCGATAACTCACCAATTTTCATAAAATTTCCAAATAAACTTGACCCTATAGTCACTATAGGATTTATAGTTAGAGCATACAAGTTAATCGGAGATGAAAATGAGCGATTGTGGGTGTGAAGTTGAGCTAAAAGATAACCAGCAAAAAACGGTGCTTTATTGGCTTCTGGCTATCAATGCCTCGATGTTTGTTTTTGAAATTGGCTTTGGTTGGTTATCAGAATCAACGGCTTTAATTGCAGATTCGTTAGACATGCTAGCGGATGCAATCGTCTATGCAATTGCACTATACGCGGTGGGAAAGTCAATCCAACATAAGGCTAATGCTGCTTTAGTGAGTGGCTATTTCCAACTGGGGTTAGGCGTGCTAATTCTAATGGATATTGCTAGAAGGCTGTATGGTGAAAGTGAGCCTCACTCTTGGTTTATGATTGGCGTAGGCATGGTTGCTTTAGTTGCAAATGTGATTTGTCTCATCCTTATTCGAAAGCACAACAACGATGAAGTACATATGAGAGCTAGCTGGATATTTTCAGCGAATGATGTAATTGCAAATCTTGGTGTCGTTATCGCAGGCATACTCGTTATGGTGCTGAAACAGCGTTGGCCTGATATCGTCATTGGTAGCATCATTTCAATGTTAATTCTTCGAGGCGCTTACCGAATACTAAGCGATGCTAAACAAGAATTAGCTGTTGCTGAGAAAACACGTTAAACACCAAATGAAGATAAACAATCAACCTTTGGTTGTTCAAAGTAAGGAAACATCAATGAATAGCAAATATCTAGAAAAAACCAAGATAGTAAATTTTGAACACTCTACAATTCAATCATTAATTTCTGAGCGTAATTGGCAAGAACTCGATGACTTCAACAAAATTGGTGCAGCCTACCAATTTGTTAAAGATGAAATATTATTTGGTTACAATGAGAGTGATGATATTTCAGCAAGCAGTGTTTTAGCCGATGGTTACGGACAATGCAATACCAAGGGTAACTTGCTGATGGCTTTGTTACGAGGATTAGGTATTCAATGTCGTTTT
Organism: Pseudoalteromonas sp. Isolate3; assembly: GCF_022398505.1. Lineage (NCBI taxonomy): Bacteria > Pseudomonadati > Pseudomonadota > Gammaproteobacteria > Alteromonadales > Pseudoalteromonadaceae > Pseudoalteromonas > Pseudoalteromonas sp. Isolate3. The sequence continues at coordinate 2,604 of NZ_JAKEVN010000185.1, forward strand.
CACGGCTTTACTATTGAGCAGCGATTACAAAAAGGAGCTATTCCAACTTATGTATTTTGGTTAGCACCTAAATATATCATTCATAGTTGGATTGAAGTTTATTTCAAGGATCGTTGGATAAACTTAGAAGGCTTTATATTAGATGAACAATATTTAAGTTCACTACAGCACAAATTTAGTCAAATAAAAAACGAATTTTGTGGTTATGGTGTTGCAACAAAGTGTTTCTCTTCGCCAGATACAGATTGGCGTGGTCAAGATACCTATATACAAAAAGAAGGTATTCATGATGATTTTGGTGTTTATAATTCCCCTGATGAGTTTTATCTCGAAAAAGGAACTAACTTATCAGGAATCAAACGTTGGATGTATCAACGAGTGATCCGTCACTTTATCAATTTTAACGTAGTCAATGTAAGAAATTTAAAAGTTCTTGAGGTGGAAAATGCACAATCATAGCCATAGCCATTCGCATGGAAAAGACGACCGTATAGGTTGGACATTTTTCCTTAATGTTTCATTTACTATTATCGAATTTATTGGTGGTTGGCTAACCAACAGTACCGCTATTATGGCTGATGCTGTACATGACCTGGGTGACAGTTTATCTATAGGATTCGCTTGGATACTGAGTCGTTTCTCGGATAAAGAAGCATCCGATAGATTTAGCTATGGCTATCGTCGTCTTACCCTGTTTGGCGCATTAATTAACAGTATTGTATTAGTTATTGGTTCTGTCTGGGTGCTATTTGAAGCAATACCAAGATTATCTAATCCTGAAATGCCAATGGCTGAAGGAATGTTGGGTCTTGCATTACTTGGGGTTGCTGTTAATGGGTATGCAGTATTTAAACTAAAAGCGGGTAAAACGCTGAACGAAAAAGTACTTACGTGGCATTTGCTTGAAGACGTACTTGGCTGGGTTGCAGTCCTAATTGTTTCTATCGTGCTGCTTTTTGTAGATCTACCAATATTAGATCCTTTGCTTTCTATAGGCTTTACACTGTTTATATTGTTTAACGTTTTGAAAAACCTGAAAACAACATTGGCACTATTTCTTCAAGCTACACCTGATGAAGAAGTGCAGAATAATATTGAAAAAGCGATAAAGGCTATACCTGAAATTAATGGGATTCATCATATGCACTTTTGGTCATTAGACGGGGAAAGTCACGTATTAACTGCTCACCTAGAGTTAGCCCATAACTTTGAGGTTGATAAATTAATTAGGCTAAAACAACAAGTGGCTAAGGAACTTTCTTCTTATAATTTATCTCATACAACCATTGAGTTTGAGTTTCCTCAAGAAACTTGCCGTGACGAGCATGAAAAACATGCGCATGGCTAGTTTAGAAAACCTTTTTTTGATATTATAATTTTTCATATTTAAGTAGGTGTTTATTTTGAAATTCAATGTTGCGTTAAAAATACTATTAGTCGTTTCGATTGTTTTGCAATCGTTAACTGCTGTTGTATCCGCAACACCTGAGAATCACCAAATAGATATAGAGCACCTTCAAATTCAACATGATCATGCAGATGATCGAAATGTCTCAAATGATAATGTAGGTGATGAGCAGCATAATGAAAAAGATTGTCATCACTGCGGACATTGCAGTGGCAGCCACTTATCTTGGATTTTAGTCAGTAATTCAAATACCACGGGCAAACTAAACATTATCAATAAAACGCCTTATCAAATTGATCAAACAAGTACCTTTCTTGRAGCGATACTTCGTCCGCCCATTTCT
>NZ_JAKEVN010000186.1:0-4072 GCF_022398505.1 Pseudoalteromonas sp. Isolate3
AGAATTTATTTCGTTGTATAGTTAACTTTCCATGCGTTTTTAGCCATTTATCACCTATTCGTCTATGATTAGTTGAATAACAACTTACGTTAACGTAAAGTGACGGCAGTTTAATTTAATTAGATTGAATATTACGCAAACTTTATCCTTACAGCTCATGCTGATAAAAATAGAAATAAGGGCAGTGGCGTAGGTTTCTGACAACGAAAGAAGGTAGGTTATGAGTAATCCAAATAACGTATCGCTAAACATTAATCATGAACTGTCATTTATTGATGGTCACGCATTAACGATCCCTACATTAAGCATTCTTAATGAGGAAGGCGACATCCACGAAGGTGCAACCGCACCCGATATCGACAAAGCAACTGCAATCCGTTTATACGAGACAATGCGTTTTATTAGAGCGCTTGATGAGCGTATGCAAGCAGCACAGCGTCAAGGTCGAGTTAGCTTTTACATGCAATGCTTAGGTGAAGAAGCTGCTGTAACGGCATCGGCTGCAGCGCTTGACCAAAATGACATGATCATGGCCCAGTACCGTGAACAAGCCGCTTTACGCTATCGTGGTTTTAGCCTAGACCAATTCATGAACCAAATGTTTTCAAACGAAAAAGATTTGGGTAAAGGTCGCCAAATGCCAATTCACTACGGCTCACGCGAACTCAACTATATGACCATTTCATCTCCGCTTGGTACGCAAATTCCGCAAGCAACAGGTTATGCGTATGGTCAAAAAGTTCGTCACATTGATGCCCAAACAGGTGAGTTGAACAGTACGATTGATAACATCACCATTTGTTATTTTGGCGAAGGTGCGGCATCTGAAGGTGATTTTCATGCTGGTTTGAATATGGCTGCAGTTCATGAAGCACCGGTTATCTTCTTTGCGCGTAATAATGGCTATGCGATATCAACACCTGCAGATGAACAATTTAAAGGTGATGGTATTGCATCACGCGGTGTTGGCTATGGCATTAAAACAATTCGTGTTGACGGTGCTGATGCGCTTGCAGTTTATGCTGCAACGAAAAAAGCCCGTGAAATTGCTACTACCAAAGGTGAACCAGTTTTAATTGAATCGATTGCCTATCGTTTAGGTGCTCACTCAACTAGTGACGATCCTAGCGGCTACCGTACAAAAGACGAAGAAGCAAAACATAAAGGCTGTCCAATTGAGCGTTTCCGTAAGTGGTTATTAAAACAAGGTTGGTTAGACGAAGCGCAAGACGCAAAAGATAAAGAAACAATCCGTGAAGAAATCTTAGCGGCTCTTAAACGCGCTGAAAAAGTTGCAAAACCAGCATTAGAAGATCTTATTTCTGATGTTTATGATAAGCCAATTCCATCACTGCAAAAACAATACGAAGAATTAAAAGAGCACATTTTGCAGCATCCTGATGCTTATCCAACAACTGCAGGGAGATTAAAGTAATGGCTAAAATGAACATGCTTCATGCAATTAACTCTGCCCTTGATATCACCATGGCAGAGCATCCAAATGCATGTATTTTTGGTGAAGACGTTGGCTATTTTGGTGGTGTATTCCGTGCAACATCTGGCTTACAAGAAAAATATGGTAAGCACCGTGTGTTTAATACACCATTAACTGAGCAAGGTATTTTAGGTTTTGCTAATGGTCTGGCTGCTTTTGGTGCGCCTGCTTTAGCTGAAATTCAATTTGCAGATTATATTTTTCCTGCATTTGACCAAATCGTAAATGAATCTGCTAAATTCCGTTACCGTAGTGGTAATGAATTTAATGTAGGCAACCTAACAATTCGTACTCCTTATGGCGGTGGTATTGCGGGTGGTTTATATCATTCACAATCACCGGAAGCTTATTTTGCTCATACACCGGGTTTGAAACTTGTTGTGCCACGTAACCCTTATCAAGCAAAAGGTTTGCTTCGTGCATCAATTAAAGATGATAACCCAGTTATTTTCTTTGAGCCAAAACGCTTATACCGTGCATCAACAGGTGAGGTACCAGAAGAGGATTACAGCATCGAGCTTGGTAAAGCAGAAGTCATTCAAGAGGGTACTGATGTTACTTTGCTTGCTTGGGGTGCACAAATGGAAATCGTTGAAGATGCCGCTAAAAAAGCAGCAGAGCAAGGAATTAGTTGTGAAGTCATCGACTTACGAACTATTTTACCGTGGGATGTTGAGACAATCGCTAAATCAGTAACCAAAACCGGTCGTTTAGTGGTTAGCCACGAAGCGCCAATCACAAATGGTTTTGGTGCAGAAATCGTTGCAACAATTCAACAAGAGTGTTTCTTACACCTTGAATCGCCAATTGCTCGAGTGTGTGGTTTAGATACGCCATACCCATTAGCACTTGAAAAAGAATATGTGCCAGATGCACTTAAAGTGCTTGCTGCGATTAAGCAATCTGTAGAGTTTTAGGAGTCAGTATGTCTAAAGATTTTATCTTGCCAGATATCGGCGAAGGCATCGTAGAATGTGAAATTGTTGAATGGTTAGTTGCAGAGGGCGATTCTGTAAAAGAAGATCAGCCAATTTGTGACGTCATGACCGACAAAGCGCTTGTGCAAATTCCAGCTGTCCATGATGGTGTGATCAGTAAGCTTTATTATGCAAAAGGTGATATTGCTAAAGTACATGCACCATTATTTGCGATGGATGTTGATGGTGAAGCACCTACGCAAAACGAAGAAGCTCAAGCTCCAGTTGAAGCAGCCGAAATACCTGAATCTGGTGAACATTTAGAAGATTTCATTTTACCTGACATCGGTGAAGGTATTGTTGAGTGTGAAATCGTTGAGTGGTTAGTCAGCGAAGGTGATGAAATCGTTGAAGACCAAGCTGTGTGTGATGTAATGACAGACAAAGCATTGGTTCAAATTCCGGCTAAATATACAGGTAAAGTTGAAAAGCTTTATTATAAGAAAGGCGATATTGCCGCTGTTCACAGTCCATTATTCCAAATGAGCATTGTAGGCCAAAACTCAGAGCCTGATGTAAGCTCTGCGGTAGTTAAAGCGCAAACAAATGCAGCGACTAAGCCAGCACAAAAGCCTGTGTCTGCATCAAATGAGACTAAACAACTTAATAAGAAAGCAGTTGCTTCACCAGCTGTTCGTCGTAAAGCACGTGAACTTGATGTAGATTTAACACAAGTACCAGGCTCTGGTAAAAATGGCCGAATTTACAAGCAAGACATCGAAGATTTCTTGAACGAATCACCAAGCCAAGCAGTAACACAACAAGCTGCTCCTAAAGCGGCAGAGCCTGTAAAAACTGCAGCATCCACAGCTGGTGGTAGTCATGTTGAGCCTATTAAAGGCATTAAAGCGGCAATGGCTAAACAAATGGTTGCGTCAGTATCGACAATTCCTCATTTTACTTTTTGTGATGAAATTGACCTGACAAAATTGATTGCTATGCGAAGCGAACTTAAAGAGCAGTATAAGCAACAGGGCGTTAAGTTAACTATGATGCCATTCTTTATCAAAGCTCTATCGCTTGCAATGAAGCAGTTCCCAGTACTTAACTCACAAGTGAATGATGATTGTAGTGAGCTGACTTATTTTGACGACCATAACATTGGTATGGCGGTTGATTCTAAGATTGGCTTATTAGTACCAAATGTTAAAGCATGTCAGTCAAAGAGTATTGTTGATGTTGCAAATGAAGTTACGCGCTTAACTGAAGCAGCACGGGATGGACGTGTATCACCAGATGATTTAAAAGGAGGTACAATTAGTATCTCTAACATTGGTGCTATTGGCGGCACAATTGCAACCCCGATCATCAATAAACCAGAAGTGGCCATTGTTGCATTAGGTAAGTTACAACATTTACCTCGTTTTGACGAACAGGGTAATGTGGTTTCAGCAGCCATTATGCAAGTAAGCTGGTCTGGCGACCATCGAGTGATTGATGGCGGAACAATTGCCCGCTTCAATAACTTGTGGAAGTCTTATTTAGAAGATCCTGCAAAAATGATGATGGCTATGAGCTAACATTATTAATAAATAAAAAACCAGCCTCGGCTGGTTTTTTTTATAGTATTTAATTTATATTTTAAAGACCGTAATAGTAC
>NZ_JAKEVN010000187.1:0-4041 GCF_022398505.1 Pseudoalteromonas sp. Isolate3
TTTCAAGTCTTTATTGTTTAAGCTGCCTGTTTCTTAGCAACCCATTGGTCAACAAACTTCTCAAGTACGTTTAATGGTACTGCACCATTTTTAAGTACTACGTCGTGGAATTCACGAATATCGAATTTATCGCCTAGTTTTTCTTTAGCCGCTTCACGAAGCTCTAAAATTTTCAGCATGCCCACTTTGTATGCCGTTGCTTGTGAAGGCATTACAATGTGACGCTCAACCATTTTAACGCCATCAGACGTCGCATTTGGTGTGTTATTTACGTAGTAGTCGATACCTTCTTGACGAGTCCACTTCATAGCATGGATACCTGTATCTACTACTAGGCGACATGCACGCCATAATTCCATCGCAAGACGACCAAAATCTGAATATGGGTCTTCGTATAAGCCCATTTCTTTTGGTACTAGCTCAGAGTATAAACCCCAACCTTCAACATAGGCTGTGTAGCCGCCAAACTTACGGAACTTAGGCACACCTTCAAGCTCTTGCGCGATAGCAATTTGCATGTGGTGACCTGGAATACCTTCGTGGTATGCAAGTGCTTCCATTTGGTATGTTGGCATTGCTTCCATATCGTAAAGGTTTGCGTAATAAATACCTGGGCGTGAACCATCTGGTGCAGGTTGTTGGTAGAACGCTTTACCTGCTGCTTTTTCGCGGAATGCTTCAACAGCTTTAACCTTAAGGTCTGCTTTTGGCTTAACAATGAATAGCTCGTCTAGACGAGACTTCATGTTATCGATAAGCGCTGTTGCCTCATCAAGGTAACGTTGTTTACCTTCAGCGGTATTCGGGTAGTAGAACTGCTTATCAGTTTTCATGAATTGCATGAATGCTTTAAGGTCACCTTTAAAGCCTACTTTGTCCTTAATCTCACGCATTTCGTCGTGAATACGCGCGACTTCAGCTAAACCGATTGTGTGAATTTCTTTCGCTGTTAAATCAGTTGTTGTGGTACGTGCTAGCGCATTGTTGTAGAACGCTTCGCCGTCAGGGAATTTCCAAGCACCATCACGGTCATCAGCGCGCTTTTCTAACTGAGCTAAGAAGTTAATTAGTTTAGTGTAAGAAGGTTTTACTGCTGCTTTTAAGGCTTTTTCTGCATCGCTGATAAGTGCTGATTTTTCGCTGTCGGCAATCTCTAATGCGTTTACTTTACGTTTAAAGTCAGCAAGTAACGTTGAGTCTTCACCATCATGGAATGGTGCGCCGCGTAAGATATTATTGCTTGAATCAATTACGTGTGGGAAAACAAACTTAGGGGCGATAATGCCTTTATCTGCACGTACTTCAAGGTCTTTGATTAGTTGATCAATAACCGTTGTAACACCATTTAAACGTGAGATATACGCTTTAGCATCTGACACATCAGCAATTTGATGTTGGTTGATTAAAAACGCTGGGATCATCGAGTGAACACCAAACATTTGGTTCACTGGGTAGTTGTAATGACGCCATTTGAAATCAGCAATTTCGTTTTCTAAATCTTGCTTTTTAAGGTCGTAGCTTACTTTCGTCGCGTCATCTAATAGGTCACGGTTAATTGCCTTAAGCGCAACTAGATCAGCTTTAGTTTGTTCAAAGTCTTCTAAAACGCGCTCTTCACTGCCATCGTCCCATTTGTCGTAATCTTTTTTGATGCCCATGTATGTTTGATAGATAGGGCTTTTCATTACATCACGGTTAAAAGTATCTTCGAAGAAGGCATTTGCTTTATCGATTTCACTTTGTACAGGTTGGCTTTGTACACTTGGTGCAGGCTTCGGTTGCTCTTGCATTTGTTGGCAGCCGCCAAGTAATGCAACACTTACCGCCGCAGCGATGAAGGTCAGTTTACGCATTATCGTTCCTTTGTAGTTGTTAGAAATTTAATTATAATTCTTAAACGAATAATTCTAGCAGGTCATTTAAAAAGCGGTGGCCTTTTTGGCTTACCTGCCAGTTATCTTTATCATCAATTAGTAAGCCTTTTGCAATTGCATCAGTCAAGGCTTGTTCCTGACTTGGCAGTGACAAACTTGTAAGCAAAGGTAAATCAGCTTTGGGGCAGGGTTCGACTAAACGAAAACGATTCATAAAGAATTCAAAAGCTAAGTCGTCTTCTGCTACTTGCCATTGTTCGTATAAATACGGTTTGGCAAGATCCATATAACCTCGTGGGTGTTTTACTTTCACCGTACGGGTGATGACTTTATTTTCATCGGTAATTTTACCATGTGCACCGCAGCCGATACCGAGATAATCGCCAAATCGCCAATAATTCAAGTTATGACGGCATTGGTAGCCGGGCTTCGCGTAGCCTGAGATCTCGTATTGCTCATAACCTGCAGCTGCCAGCAATGCTTGACCTTGTTCTTGAATATCCCACAGAGTGTCGTCATGCGGTAAGGTCGGTGGCTTAGAAGCAAATTGAGTATTCGGCTCAATCGTTAGTTGATACCAAGATATGTGTGGAGGATTAAGCGCGATGATTTTTTCAAGGTCGCTTAAGGCATCTTCAAGAGATTGTCCGGGTAAGCCATGCATTAAATCAAGGTTAAAGCTATTTAACCCCGCTTGGTGTGCCTGTTTAGCTGCATAGCTTGCTTCGTCAGCACCATGAATACGGCCAAGGGCTTTTAGCTTGTCATTTTGCATGCTTTGTACGCCAATCGAAATACGATTGATGCCAGCGGCAACATACTCTTTAAAGCGACCTGTTTCGACGGTACCGGGATTAGCCTCTAGGGTAACTTCACAGTCATCACTTAGGCCAATTAATCTGTCGACTTCACCTAGTAAGCGGGTATAAGCGTCACCCGTTAATAAGCTTGGGGTACCGCCACCAATAAATATGCTGTGGATTTTACGCCCTTGCACTAAGTGCAAGTCGGCCTTGAGATCATCAATTAGATGCTGAACATATTCTTTTTCGGGGATTGTGCCTTTTTGGCCATGGCTATTAAAGTCACAGTATGGGCACTTTTGCACGCACCAAGGCACGTGCACATATAAACTTAAAGGCGGTAAACTCACAGGCCGCCTTTTTGCTGCAATTGCGCAAGTAGTTGTTTTAAAGCTTGGCCGCGATGGCTAAGGGCATTTTTTTGCTCCTTAGTTAACTGAGCGCTAGTGCATTGCTCAGACGGTACGTAAAAAACAGGATCATAACCAAATCCACCCTGACCATCTTGGCTATGGGTGATTTCGCCTTCCCAACTGGCACTACAAATAAGTGGTGTAGGGTCGTCGGCGTGGCGCATTAATACCAAAACACACCAAAAACGCGCACTGCGAACTGGGTTATCAGCAAGCTCTTTTAATAGCTTGTCGATATTATCTTGATCGCTTGCACCCGCTCCGGCAAAGCGTGCAGAGTATACACCCGGTGCACCATTTAGGCCGTCAACTTCAAGACCTGAGTCATCAGCAATAGCAGGCATGCCAGTGATCTTTGCAGCATGGCGCGCTTTAATAATGGCGTTTTCAACAAATGTGGTGCCTGTTTCAGGCACGTCTGGTACTTGAAAATCGCTTTGTGGAACCACGTTAATATTAAGAGGGCTGAGCATACTTGCCAACTCTTTTACTTTGCCAGGGTTACCCGTGGCTAAAACCAAGGTGTTATTCATAGGTCTATTAATCTACGTAAAATTTTTGCTGAAACTTCAGCGTTTGTACTTTGCCATTTTGATTTATTTCGATATCAAAACGGTAGATTTCTTCGTTGCTATAATCGATTTGAGCTAGGTAATAAATTGCATCGCCTTCAACAACTTCTTTAAATTTAAGCGGCTTTTTATTGCCAAGCAAATTACGTGCTGTGCCTGTTAAAGTTGCAGTCTGTGCTGTTTTATCGCTGTTTTTTAATACCGAAATATTAATAATCCCTTTGCTAGGGCTACGCTCTAAATCGTAGTTTTTGGCGATATTAGGCTGGATAAAGGTCGATGGAAATGCAATGTAGTGAACTTCCCAAGGGCCAAGTACCTTGTACTGAGCGCCTGCCTGTTCATCCGCTTTGGCATAGCTTGTAAATAAACTTAATAC
>NZ_JAKEVN010000188.1:0-4005 GCF_022398505.1 Pseudoalteromonas sp. Isolate3
TTATTATACTTCTTTGAAAATGGACGAACTTGCTGAGGTAGGTAAGTCGTTTTGAGTTTATCACAGAGGTTTTGAGCTCCTTTCATGCCATTGATATGGTTTAAGCGCTCAAAGTACCCACGTAACGACTCGTCACTCTTAGGTTCAGGGGCATAGGTAAGTTGGAAGGTACTATTCATAGACCAGCGCTTGTTTTACTTGCTGTAATGTTACTTCGCTTGAAAATGGCCAAATAACTTGGTTGTGTGAGTCACAGTTAAGTTTAGCTTTGTTTAGTTGTCGGTGAGCCACATCTAGATGAGTAATTGTAATTTCTTCACCCTCATCGATATGAAGCAGCATGTGTTGGAACAGTTGTCGAATTCGTCGTAAATCACCGCCCGTTGCAAGTTCCATTCTGTAAGCCATGTTGTCAGTAGACAAATCAATAATTGGAACTGGACATTTAGCGCTATATTCTCTTAAAAACTTCTGAAAATAAGTTCTTGAATTGTTGGTCTTGCAATTGAAGCGCTCTAACATGCCAGCTTGTATAACACGTGAATTTAACTCAGTGTCTAATTGAAGAATTTTTTGAGCACGCGGGATGCCAAGTAGAAGTACAGCAACATTGTACTTATCGATAAGTGACTTTATAAACTGACCCACTTTTTGATCTATTCTCTTTTCACCCCTAAGCAAATGATGAAACTCATCAATAATAATAATCTTCACATTCGCAACTTTGAGTTGTTGCTTTAAGTAATTATTTAAAACTTGCTTTGTGTAACCGCTTGGATAATCGCCGGTAATTTGATAAATGATGCTTCTCTTAACATCAGTTGCTAACGCGCCTTCCTCCAAATCTATTTTTATCGCTTTGATTTGTTTACATTCACGAGTTTGAATACATGATTTGTTTAATTGTAGGGTTAAGTAATCTCCCAGTTTGGTTTTTCCAGTCCCAGGCTGACAAAAGATACATACGCCATATGGCCCTGTACTAACTGCATTAACGCAATTCAGAGCAGACTCAAGGCATTGCTTGAAATTGGGGTGAATAATTAAATTATTGAGAAAGCAGTTTATTCTATCTATATTTGTGACCATCGTTATTCACCCTCTCCATAATTCAAGTTATCGACCCAGTCTCCCAAATTATCTTCATTATTGTTTAATGTTGTTTCGTCATCTTTTTGCTCATTAGCCTGCGCTTCGTGCTTAGTTTCATGAATGTGTGTATTTACAGCTTTAATCGCCATATTTCGCTGCATCTCTTTGTAGCTATTGGCTTTTTCCATTTCTTTCTCAGTTGCATCCTGAGTCGATATGGCATTCTTTTTAGCTGCTTTTTTATTGTTGTTCTCGAATTCGCGTATTTTTCTTTTGCGAGTGAGCGCATGTTTTATAATTTCATCGTTACTCATACGAGTTAAATCAATAGATGCATCGACTTGTCTTAGCTGTTCAAGAAATTCTTCTTTCTCAGAATTTCGTGGTATTTGCTTTGGCGGTGTCACCATTGGCACTTTTAGCATCGATTTCGTATGAGGGTTAAGCACCCATATGAAATACTCTTTTATGAGCGAGTAGGTAACACTAACTTCACCATTAAAATGTTTACCCATTATGCTTTTGAGTTGTCGTCTCATCGATTGAAGCTCTGTGCTGTTATACCAATACCGTTTGCCGCTTCGAGTAATAACAATTCCATCAGTTACGTTAATAGTTCGATGCTCTCTGAGACCACTGAATAAACATAACTCATCTACGTCATGAACAAACGGTGGCGGGTTGTAAGCACATTGGCGGTTCCACTCATCTTCACGTGAGAATGTTTCACCAGTTTTACTGTCTGTGTGTTCACCATACAAATAATCCAATAAAACTCTGGATTTTATTATGTGATATTCACGAATTGTCAGAGCTGCTTGGGCACGGGCATTAATAGTATCTCTTAAATTTAATGCGAGTCGGTCATTAAAATGGCCCGGCAAGCCATTTAATACATTGTCTTTAAACCAATCATTCAGACTCTCGACTCTAGATTTTTGTTTCCCTTCTTGCGTTTTTGCCATGTGTGCAATGACAAACCAGCGGCGGAGGAACATATGAACATCTTTACTTTTGTTTGCACTTGCTCCGTCTAAAATGAGCGATATGACTAATCCGAATGCGTACCAAGGCTTTGGGTAACCGACTTCAATGTGTAAATCAGGCTTACCCAAAAATATAGACTTGAAATGCTCTATTAAATAGTCGCTGCGCTCTGAACCGCTCTCATAATTAGTTGTATTCGCGAGGATAGCCGTTGTGACGGGCTCATACGAAAGATATTCAATGGGAACTTTATCAAGCGCTCTGTAGTTAGTGTCATCGACTAGAAAAATCGGCGCATGTAAGCAATCAATTTGCACATTCGACATGAATGTGAATATCTCATCTGACTTTATTTTTGTTTGCGTAGCAACTTTACCTGCAACTCGTCCATCTTGCCGTCTAGCTAAGTATGCTGAGTCAATATCTTCTTTTAACCAGCGACAAAATGTCGAATATGAAACGGGTTGACCATCGAGCCCTCTCTCTGAATGTAGGGAAACTAGTCGCTCATGTGCTTGTTTGTTATTCAAGGGGCTTGAAACAGCGATATACTGCCGGACTATTTCTCTGAATAACTGTTTTTGTTGCTCTAGCAAAATTTGCTTGTGTGTTTGCTCAACTGTCATGATTAGCTCGCGAAGTTAGGTTTTTTTCTGCGTCCGTCTAATAGACTAAATACATTTCCTTGGCTTTTTCTGTATTTAGTAACCCAGCCTCTAACTGTTGACTCTCTAACACAACAATCTTCTCCGATTAGCTTAAGCGTTTCTCTTATCAGCTGATTTGCTTCTTTACCAGCTTTTACTGGCGCTGCAATGAATTGATTAACCAGCGCTATTTTCATATTAAGCTCACGCTTTTGCGATTCATCTAAGAAAGCATATGTAGCTCTCGCTAATTCTTCGTCTATTTCAAATAAGAAATGGGGTTTAAGTAGCCCTTGCTTATGAAGGCGCTGAAGCTGATAATTGTTATATCCGCACTCTGTCCCGTGTTTCACATCTCTAAATACTGAATAACAAGAGCTTGAGTAAGTAACTGAAACTAATGTGTCGTCTAAAATGAATTTGCTATTTATTTTGAACATGACGAGCTCCAAACCAACGTATTGCTATTAATGAACTTTGATTCATCAGATACATGCAAACGCTTGTGAGCCAGTAGAAACCATACTTTTTGGGCTTGGTAAGAAATCCCAGCATCGCGTAATGAATCAATTAAAAGCAACAACGCTACACCGTTGTTTGCACTGAGTTGCTCAGTTACTTTTTCTACTTCTACAAGTTCATCTTTAGGAAAGTAATTATGATAATGGCGGAAAAACCGCAATATATTCGCTGTGGAATCTCTCGGGCAAATGTCATGCTCAGTTTTAATTTCGAAGCAGCATTGCTCAGTGTTTAATTCATCTGCAACTATCGCTAATTTGTCTTTTATTTCTTGTTTTTCAAGCTCTGAAGACTGTTTGACTTCAGTACAATAAAGCGTAGGACCAGCCAGCGTGTATTCAACGTCGTCTGTATATCGACGTTTTAAGCGTTCTATGTATTTAGAAGTACACGCTGTTGTGACGTATTTAACTTGCGGATCAATGAGTAACTTTAAAACAAACAATGTTTCTAACGAGCTCTCAGCACGTAGCATATCTGGGCCGTCTGATTTTAAGTTAGGAATGAAACTCAAGTTTGCCCACCACGAGGAGCGAAATTCTGGCTTCGCTTTTGGGGGCTGCTTTTGTGTTTCTTTGTTCATGTTTGCTACTCAAAAATTCGATTTAATAAACAAATAGCAAAGAAATAAATTTGATCAAATTTCTATATTTTTCAATAACATAATATGCTGAAAATTAATTATTCTGTCATTGTGGCGAAGTAGGGCGCATGGGTATGAAAAACTGGAAGTTTTTAACACAGAAGATATTTTGAT
>NZ_JAKEVN010000189.1:0-3983 GCF_022398505.1 Pseudoalteromonas sp. Isolate3
AAATTATTTACTATTAATTTAATGGAGCATAAATTATTTAAATCTAGATTTTAGGATTCCGTAGGTTGAATACAATCAGAAATTTTTGATACTGAGACAAAAAGATGAAAAACCATAACATCTCAGGTGTAACTGAATTAAGGATAAAACTTTATCATTAATTGAAGTTTAGTTGTGATAAACGCTAACTAATAACTCCATAATTTGCACACATTTGCTGGTTAGTATAAGCACACTTTAAGCTTATTCTAACTGCAAATGAAATACTCTTTACTTATCGCTACATGTTTACTGTCTTTTTCCTGTGTAGCAACCTCACTACCAAGCTCTCTATTAAATCAAGTCACTGACCTTGAGAACCAAGGCAAGCTCATTGAAGCACTCACTATTCTAGAGCAATACAAAGATAAAAATAGCGCTACATCGAGCCCTGTAATTGTGATGGCACAAGCGCCTCTGTTACGTAAACAAGGTCATTACAACAAAGCGATTGAACTATTATCGCCATTACAAAAGCTTGCTAGTTTAAGCAAAAAGGACCAATACCACATCCAAAAAGAGTTGGGGATCAACTATCGTCGCCAATTAAAAACAATAGAAGCAAAAAAACACTATATGGCAGCCTTAGCGCTTGCAAACGAGCTTGAAGACAAAAACCTACAAGCACAAAGCCATAGCAATTTGGGTTCACTATACGACACACTAAATGATCTTGAACAATCAATGCATCATCAGGTAAAAGCACAAGCGTTATTAGAAAACAGCGATAATTATGAACTTGTTGCCACTAACTTTTATAACTTAGCAAACCTTGCTCACAGGCTTGATGACCTCACGCAATCTGAGTACTTCTATAAAAAAGCACTCGAGTTTGATATTAAAACCAAAAACCAAATGAATATTGCTGATACCAGTTTACAACTTGCCAAGCTGGTGTATAAACGAGGCGATTTAGAGCAGGCTCTTCCCTTATTAAATAACGCCTTTACCCGTTTAGCCGACGTCAAAGCCTATGAAAATATGGCGACGGCGAAGCATACGTTAATGCAATTGTATTTGAAAATAGGCAACCAGCATATGGCTCTCAGTAGTGCTGAGTCTGGGCTCAATGCAGCGCTTAAATCTGGCTCGGCGTTAAGTAAGATCTACTCTTACTTTAATTTAATTGAATTGCATTTAGTCCTTAAAAACCCTGAGCTAATTGGTCTTTATTTAAGTCGAACAAAAGAGTTGTTACTAGGTATCAATAACCGATTATTGAATCAAAAGCAGCACGGCTATACCGCAATTTATGCTGAATTGATAGGTGATTACAAGCTAGCAGCTGAGCAGCTAAAGCTTGAAAATGAACTGGCCGAGTCTTTGTTTGAAGAACATCTAAATCAAGCTGTCGAAAAGAATAAAAAGCAATTAACAGCAATCGAGCAACAGCAACGAATTGATGATGAAATACAAAAAAACAAACTCGCAACTGCACAAATGAATAACCAGCGACTAGAAAAACAGATTTGGTTGTTGTCTGCTGGTATTGTTTTGTTGTTTAGTATCCTTGCGTTAGTACTCTATTACTTCAAGCATCGAAAAGCGTTATTTAAAGCCAAGCTTTATCAATATAACTTAATTGAAAAAGACAAAATGCTCGCTGATATCTCTCATGAATTACGCACCCCATTGAGCGTATTGAAACTGCATATAGAAGCGCTTGAGCTCGATATTCAAGAAAACCGCGATCTCGCCTACAGCAAAATTAATGGCAAGATAGCACAACTTAATAACTTAATTTCAGATGTATATCAGTTATCGCAAGCTGAAAATAAAACTCTTACATTGAACCTTCAACAATATAATGCCGCACAAATTTTTGCAGAATACGAGCAAGACATGCGCCGTTATGTTTGCAGCCATCAGCTAACTTTTTTTGCTGACATTGTTATTGCTGATGATGTTGAGATCACGGTAGATAAACAAAAGCTCGACCAGATCTTCAACAATATTTTTACTAATGCTTGTCTATATACTGACTGCCCAGGCCATGTTCGCCTAAAGGTGAGAGCGAATAAACAAGAGCTGTTTATTCAAGTCGATGATACCTCTCCGAGTGTAGCTAAAGCCCATGTTGGCAAGCTCTTTGACCGTTTATATCGTGTTGAAGAGTCTCGTAGCCGCGCATCAGGAGGCTCAGGTTTAGGGTTATCAATTTGTCAGAGTTTTGTCGAATTGATGTCAGGTACTATTAACGCATTACCGGGTAAGTCAGGTGGCTTATGTATTAGAATCTTACTGCCTTTAGGTAATAAATAAGCCTCTCCATTTTTCCACCACATTTTATTGCTTAAATAGCACTATAAACTACTGTGGAATGGAACCATGTCAGAGTCATTAAAGCACGCCCAATGGGCAAAATCTATTGAGCGTAAACATCGCCAAAGCAATGTTAAAAAAACCAAAAAGTCCCCACTGCCAATTTATGCGGCCCTTGCCAGCATGCTGTTAAGTGCAGCACTCTATTATGCAAGCTACGAAAAGCCAATAGAGTACCCTCCACTGTCTGAAGCTGCAAAACAACGTATTTCTCAGTTTTTTGCAAAGCAATTTTTACTAGGCCAGTGGCGATTAGATCAAATTAAGTACTCAACTGATGCGATTCAGGTCTATGTACGAACGCCCTATTCGATAGCCCTTGAAGGTGAAGCGCTTAGCCAATATTTACATTACGCGCTGTGCCCTGTTCCTAGCAAACAAATTTGGCAAGATATTCAAGCAAGGGAATTATCAGTGTATGTGTTTACCCATTCGATTCGAAAAGGTGAACGTACAGTGTGTAATTAATAGTAAAGGCGATGAACGCCAAATCAATTGATTTGACGTTCATCATAGCGATAGCCTGCACCATAAACGGAAGCGACTATCTTAGGAGAGAACTGTAAATTCTTCAGTTTTTTACGAATATTTTTGATGTGACTGTCGATTACGCGGTCGGTAATATCAAAGTTATTGGGCTGAATGTGATCAAGTATCTGCTGCCTTGAAAAAACACGCTTAGGGGCTTTGTACAAAAGCTTGAATACGTCAAATTCTACTTTAGTTAAACCCAAAGACACGCCCTTTATTTCAACTTCAAGCGCATCTTCGTTTAAGCAAATAGTAGCAGGCGTTTCAACAGTTTCCTTGCTAATAGATACTGGCGCGCAGCGTCTTAAAATAGCTTTAACACGCATCACCAGCTCTGCACCGCTAAAAGGTTTACATACATAGTCATCTGCGCCATGTTCTAACCCTTTTAACCTATCAGCTTCTTCGACTTTAGCGGTTACCATAATAATAGGCACCATTGAAAAAGCGCGGATCTGCTTCATGCATTCCACGCCATCTAAATTAGGTAACATTACATCTAGAATTATTGCATCTGGATTATTTTCTTTAACCCACGACACCACAGCACTGCCATCAGTGATGTGGTGAGTAGTAAAACCAGATGCATTAAAGAACAACAGTACTTGTTCTGCAATATCTAAGTCGTCTTCAACGACTAATATCTGCGGCATTTTTATTTCCGTTTTATATTTTTTTTATTGTTTTCAGTTGTTGCTTCACCATCGCTTTAAGGGCGTCTGATAAGGTTTCATCTAGTAAAACCATAGTCAGAATATCGTGCAGGTCTTCACTATTCATGACCTCATTGAGTAAATCATTTTCAGATTTTGAATTCGGCTGAAAAAAGCTTAACTGCTCGTTATTAGTGTGTTCGCAAAACATTTTCTTTTTATCCATGTTGTTAGCATCAAATATTCAGATGGGCTTCTGCCTCTGATAGACATTTAAACGCAACAATGTGGAGTAAATATGGAGTTAATACGAAATAATGAACTTTTATATTCTACTGTAGAATTCATTCGAAGATTGTAGGTAATAAGCGCTATTTTTTCATTATCTTTCTGGATCTTGCTTAAATTATCATAACAAGAAATAAGTATATTTTATGG